>JBKOYU010000167.1:0-8111 GCA_046725575.1 Actinomycetota bacterium
TCCGGGATCGTGTGCGCGGCGTACTTGTGCGTGCCCTCGAGGTCGTCGCGGATCGCTTCCTGGGCCGCGGGCGGCAGCGTGTGCAGAATCTCGCGGACGCGTGCCTGGCGACGGCCGACGGCCTGGCGCTCCGGCATGCCCGGGGTCGCCATGATCTGCGGCGGCACACCCTCGATCTCCTCGACACCGCCGTCATGGTGGCCGGCGTCGAACATGGCCTGCTCCTCGGCCATCGTCGACTCGTCCTTCTCCTCGGACATGCCGATCGGTCCGATGCGGCGGCCGTTGAGGAACTGCTTGACGACGGGCTCGTCGCTGGTCAGCAGCACCTCGCGCGGGCCAAACATGACCAGCTTGCGCCGGAACAGCATGCCCATGTTGTCCGGCACCGTGCGGGCGATGTTGATGTTGTGCGTGACAATCAGGATCGTGCAGTCGATCTGCGCGTTGATGTCGATGAGCAGCTGGCTCAGGTAGGCCGTACGCACCGGATCCAGACCGGAGTCGGGCTCGTCGCAGAGGATGATCTGCGGGTCCAGCACCAGCGACCGGGCCAGGCCGGCGCGCTTGCGCATACCGCCGGAGATCTCGCCAGGGAACTTGGTCTCGTCACCGCCCAGGCCGACGAGTTCAAGCTTCTCCATGACGATGTTGCGGATCTCGCTTTCCTTCTTCTTGGTGTGCTCACGCAAGGGGAAAGCGGTGTTGTCATACAGGCTCATCGAGCCGAACAGCGCACCGTCCTGGAACATCACGCCGAATAGCGTGCGGATCTCGTAGAGCTCCTTGGCCGAGCACTCGATGATGTTGGTGCCGTCGACGATGATTTTGCCGCGCTCGGGGCGCAGCAGACCGATCAGAGACTTCAGGAAGACCGATTTACCGGTACCGGACGGGCCGAGCAGGACGCTGACCTCACCGGCCGGGATCTCCATCGAGACGTCTTCCCAAATTCGCTGGGGCCCGAAGGACTTCGTCAGTCCTTCAACTTGAATTCCGATGCCCACGCGCGATCCTTCCGCCAAATACGGTCCCCACCACATGCCTCCCGCCTGTGGCTTGAGTCACTGTAGCTTATGCCTTCCGGCCACGACACTCGCTCTCACGTCACATTGTGACCGTCCATAGACACAATTGTGGGGCCGGATCTGTTTGCCAGATCCGCCCCACAATGCAGTTTTGTCGGCACCGCCGACGGGTGTGGAACCTACTTGACGGTGACCGTCGCGCCAGCGGCCTCGAGCTTGGTCCTGGCCTCCTCGGCGGCCTCCTTGGCGACCTTCTCGAGCAGCGCCTTGGGGGCGCTGTCGACCAGGTCCTTGGCCTCCTTGAGGCCCAGGCCGGAGACGATCTCGCGGACAACCTTGATGACGCCGATCTTCTTGTCGCCGGCGCCCTCGAGGATGACGTCGAACTCCGACTGCTCCTCGGCGGCCTCGGCGGGCGCACCCGCGGCGGCAGCGCCAGGAGCGGCCGCAACGGCGACCGGAGCGGCGGCGGTGACCTCGAAGGTCTCCTCGAACTTCTTGACGAACTCAGAGAGCTCGAGCAGCGTCAGTTCCTTGAACGCGTCGAGCAGGTCGTCGGTGGACAGCTTGGCCATGGTGTGGTCCTTCCTGATTCTTCTTCTGGGCTAGTGGGCTTGCGATTTGTGGAGCCATAGCCGCGGAAGCGCGGTTGCGACTCCACAAGTCGCAAATGAGTGGTTATGCGGCTTCCTCGCCGGCCTTTTTCTCATGTAGTGCGGCTGCCAGCCGGGCGACCTGCGACGCCGGAGCGTTGAACAGGCCGGCGGCCTTGGACAGGTTCGCCTTCATCGCGCCGGCCAGCTTGGCCAGCAGCACCTCGCGCGACTCCAGGTCGGCGATTCGCTCGACCTCGGCCACGGTCAGCGGGCGACCGTCCATGTAGCCGCCCTTGATGACCAGCGCCTTGTTGTCCTTGGCGAAGGTCTTGATCGCCTTGGCGGCGTCGACTGCCTCACCCTTGACGAACGCGATCGCGGTCGGGCCGACGAACAGCTCGTCGAGACCCTCGATGCCCGCCTCCGCCGCGGCACGCTTGACCAGCGTGTTCTTGGCGACCGTGTAGGTAGCGGAATCACCGAGCGATCGCCGCAGGTCCTTGAGGTTGGCCACTGTCAGCCCGCGGTATTCGGTGACGAGCGTGGCCGTCGCCTCCTTGAACTGCTCGGCGATGTCGGCAACCGCGGTGGCCTTGTCAGCCTTGGCCATGCATGCCTCCTCGTGGTTGGTTTCGGGTGTCCCGCCGAGGGCCGCACAAGGGCCGGAAATGACGAACGCCCCGACGCAGACAGGTCGGGGCGAAAATTGTGCCTCGTCCTCCTGCGTGGGCCGCCGGGCAATCCCGGACCTTCAACCGATTTCTCGGTGACCGACGGTCTTCGGTGGAACTGGTCAAGAGTAGCGTGCCGCTCGCCGATCAGCCAAAACGGAGCGGTTTCGGCGCGCGTACGGTCGCTGAGCGGGCGTTAGCGCGCGCAAGCCTTCTCAGGCGTCGAGAAGCGCCGCGGCGCCGACCAGGCCTGCGTCACCGCCGAGTTCGGCGGGCACCACCCGCAGCCCCCGCAAAAAGTCCAGCCCGGCGTAGGTCGACAGCGCCTCACGCAGCGGGTCGAAGAGCAGCGCGCCGGATTTGGCCACGCCCCCTCCGATGACGACGAGATCGAGGTCGCACACCGCCCCGACCGACGCGATCATCGCCGCCACCGCCGTCGCGCCGCGGCGGAAGGCCTGCACCGCGATCGGATCGCCGGCATTTACGGCGTCGGCGAGTTCCTTCGCGTCGGCCTCGGCCGGGGCATCCCACCCGTTCTCGCGGGCCCACTGCGCCATCCGCGGTCCCGCGGCGATCGTCTCGACGCAGCCACGGCCACCGCAGGAGCACGGCCCGCCGTCCGGGTCGACGACGACGTGGCCGACGTGCCCGGCGTTGCCGGTTCGCCCGTCGTACGGCGCGCCGTCGAGCACCAGCCCGCCGCCGACGCCGGTCGACACCACCATGCCAAGCAGGAACTGGGCGCCTCGGCCCGCGCCGCGCCACCGCTCCCCCAACGCCATGCACAGCCCGTCGCCACCCAGCCGCACGGGCGCGCCGGCCAGCGTCGACACCCGCTCGACGATCGGAAACCGTTGCCACTCAACGATATTGATCGGGCTGACGGTTCCTGTCGGCAGGTCGATCGGACCGGCGGAGGAGATGCCCACACCGCGCACACGGCCACCGGCCTCGGCGAGAGCCTCGGTGACCAATGTGTCGACCACCGTCCACACCGCTTCGGCGTCGCCGTGGGGTGTCGGCAGCTTGGCGTGATGCACCAGCGTGCCGTCGGCGTCGACGAGCCCCGCGGCGATCTTCGTGCCACCGATGTCGAGCGCGAGCGTGACGTCCATCAATGCCTGTGGGTGTTGTCGGGCTGACGCGGGTCGCCGGGATGCTCGTAGCCCGGCGCAAGCTCGACCAGCTCGGCGCAGCGGGCGTCCAGCCACAACCGGAACGCGCGGCGCCGGGCCGCGCCACGGAGGTGGTCCGCGATCTCGGCGGTGCTGCCGAATCGCCGCGGGTTGCGCTCGAGGTAGTCGTGCACCTCGCCGTCGGTGATGTCGACGGCGGCGGTCACACTCAAGAACAGCGCCCGGGCCAGCGGATACGCCAGCACCGAGCTCGCGATGCTGCCGATCTCCAGCCGGGTCGTCGTATCGGGCAGCAGCTCGTCCTCGCTCGGCGCGCCAACGCCCGTCAGTCCCCGCGCCGCAGCCTCCGCCGCGGCCACGCGCTCGGTCACCAACAGCTGCGTCAGCCAGCGGCGCAGCTGCCTGCCTTCGCTGGTGCCACGGCGCGGCAGCGACGACGCGAGCCGAGAGCCGCGCAGCCGGTCTTCGCGGGCGTCGACCTCGTCGACCCTCACCGGCACGCCCCCGACAGTCGCCGCGACTGTCATCGCCTCGACTCCCGCTCGCTCCGGTCCTCGCTCCTCCGTCGCTGCGATCCTCACTCGCGCTCGTCTTCGGGTACTCATCGCACCGTCACCTTCACCGCCGGCGAGTAGATAAGCCGGCCGGCGCAGCCCACCCGGATCAACGCCCACCACTCTCCCGGCTCCACCCAGACCGGCGGCGCGACGTCGAAGCCGAGTTCCACCGTTCCGCGGGCCGGCAATTCGCGGCCGACGGCGGCGGGCCCCATCCACTCCCACGTCCCCCACGGGCTGATCAGATGCGCCTCGAGGGCCAGGTCCGCATGCGCGTCGGTGCCGACGGTGACGGCCAGCCGCGCGGTCTCGCCCGCCGACACGTCCACCGGCTCGGGGTCGTTGATCAGCCGCAGCACGTCGACGCCGGCGGTGGCACCGACCGACACCACGCACACATCCTCTACCACCTGGCGCCAGGCGGGTGGTATCGACGCCGCGTCGCTTCCCGTCACGGCCAGTTCGGCGCGCACTGGATACAGCCCCGGCTGCGCATCGGGCGACATCGTCAGCGCGACGTCGGTTTCCAGGTGCGCGCCAGGCGGCAACACGAACGTCAGCCCGGCCGGGTCGGCGCTCCAACCGTCCGGGCAGAGCACACGCACCTTGCCGTGCAGTGCCTCGTCGCTGGCATCGCTGGACACGGTAAGCCGAAGCGGCACTTGCGAATTCGGATCGGCCTCGACGTGTTGCGGATGCAGGTGCGCGACGGCAGGCAGGCCGCCTAGCGGCGCGGGCCCGCGGTTGTGCAGCCAGTACCGTGCATAGAGCGGCTGCGCCGCTTCGGCGTCGGGTGCGAGCACGGTGCGGTCCGCCTCGATCACCTGCGGCATGTTGAGCCGCGTCAATACCGTGGCGATCTCATAGCCGTGCAGCTTCAACGTGTCCGAGGCAAGTCCCTGAACGCGAGGCTGCTCGAGCAGGTCGACGCGCGAGGCCGCCGAAATACGACGCAGCCCGGACCGCACCACGACGTTGGTGGTGGTGCCGCATGTTTCGACCAGCCGGACCGCGACACCGTCGGCGGGATCGACGGGCTGGCCGCTGCCCGCGGCCAGCGGGTTACCCGCGGCCTTGAGCGCGCCGAGCGCCACCTTGCCCGCGGGTTCGATCTCCAGCAGCGATCCCCATGCAGGCAATCCGCCTGCCGCCCTGGTGTTTTCGGCGACAGTCAACAGCGGGCGCGCAAACTCGGCGCTGTGGGCGGGGATGCCCGCCTGCCGCCAGTCTCCGTCGCCGGAGACCAGCGCGTAGTCGAAGGTGTGCGTCCAGTGCTGCAATTGGAAGTTCGAGCCGTCCGGCGCGGTGCGCCGCGGCGGGTCGATCCATGTGCCCGACGGCCAGCCGGTGCACGAGCGCATCAACGACGTGTGCAGCGTGCCGTCGGACCCGACCGCGAAGCCAGGCATTCCGCGGTTGAGCACCGCCACGGTCCGGTCTTCGAAGGGCGCCAGCTCCGATGCGGCATCTTGCGTGACGACGATCTCGAAGTCGGCGAGGTCCTCGACGACGGCGGCCACCGTGGCGTCGAGGTCCGCGCCCGCGACGATCAACACCGGCAGTGCGCGCACGCCGCGCAAGTCCGCACCGGGCACCCATCGATCGGTCAACGGTGAAACGGGCGGCACCCACACCAGTGCCGAGCCACTGGTGTAGAGCTGTCGCTTCAGTTCCTCGGTGTAGACAGGGTCCGCCTCCGCGAGAACCGCTGCGGTGAAGTCGTTTTGGTCCGGGCCGCCGAGCGCGATCCGCGCGTCGGGCAGGTTGGAGTCGACGGTCAGATCGCCGTACCGCGGCTTGTCGGCGCTGCTGCAGGTGGCGGTGACACCGGCGCGGACGAGTGCGACCATGAGTGCACGCGCCAAGGGTGCCGACGCCGATTCCGTCGGCGACACGACCTCGGCGACCGATACGGCCCGCACGCCGTCGCCGACGCGCACGCGTGCCGCCGAGGACAACCCGAACCAACCGTACGCGGGGTTGTCCAGGGTCCACGGGTGCTGCGCGGAGTCGACGGCCGACTCGGCGCCCGGCTCGTGCATCAAACCGAAACCGCGGCCGATCACCGCGTCGCCGACCTCGCTGACCGGCAGCGCGCCCGGCACCGGGCACGGCCAGCGCAACCGTAACAGGCGGTCGGCACCGGTGAACTCGTCGACGGTGGTGCGGCACTCCACGCGGGCCACGCCGTGCCACAGCGTCACGGTTTGGGTGTAGCGCAAGACATCACCGATGCGGCCGCGAACCACGATCCGCTCGCCCAGCGGCCCGCGGTGCGCCTGCACCGAGGCCGGTCCGGCGGATGAGGCAACGACCGATCCTTTCGGCAGCAGGTGCCACGGGCCTTCGCCGGCCTCCGGATGCACCGGGTACTCGTCGTATACGGCCAACTCGTTGCCGACCTTGCCCTCCGCGATCAGTTCGCAGCCCGACGCGGCCTCGACCAGCGAGCTCACCCCGCCGCCGCGTGCCGGATCTACCCGCAGCCGGTAGTGCTCATTGGCAATATCAGGAAAAGCACCGTCGTCCAACGGTTCCCAACTCGAAGACCGTTCACCGGAAGCCAGCCGATAGGACTGCCAACCGACCGACGGCACATCGCGGGCCAGCCAGCTGACCGACCTCCCACTGTGCTCGACGTGCGCTGGCAGCTCGGCCCCGTTGGAGTCGACCACCCGCACCCCCGCACCCAGCGGACGCGACAGCCGTGCGGTCACCACATCGGACCGCTTGTGCGCCAGCGCATTCCACACCACGACCGGCGCGTCGACGGCCGAAGACAGTAGCCTCAACGCGTTGTCGCGGGCGCACGCGCCGAGCTCCCATGCGTCGCGCCATCCCGTCAGCAGGTCCAGGTACACCTGATCGGATTCCGATCCGGTGATCGCGTCGTGGTGTGCGCCGTAGGCCAGCTGCACCCACGCCTTGGCCAGTGCCGCTTGAGGATACGTCGCCTCGCCGAGCAGGCCGGCGAACACGGCGAACTGTTCGGCGTCGAGCACCGCATCCTCGGCGGCCCGGTTGGCCTGCTTGGTGTCGATGTACGACACGTCCTTGCCGGTGTAGATCGGGTTCATGTCCCTGGTCTGCGGCGAGGCCTCGACACCGCGCTCCGAAAGCTCTGCGCGTACGGCGGTGAAGAACTCGCGCGGCAGCGCGCACACGAACCGCGGCCAGGTGTAGCGCGCATTCCAATCGCGGTGGATGTCGGTGACCCACTTGTTCGGTGGCGTGTAGTCGGTGCCGACCGGCAGCAACACATTGCGAGTCAGCGCGACCGTTTTGAGCGTCGCGAACAACTCGTAGGTCGCCTGCTCGGCCTCGGCCAGCGTCGCCGACGAGTCCATCCACCACCCCGCTGAGTAGTGCGCGGGCATGTAGTGCGTCAGCAGCCCGCGTCCGGACGGCGCAATCCACTCGAACTCGCTGGAGAACTCCATGCGTCGCGGATCGCCGCCGCCGGCGACAGGGCCCCACTGGTGGTGCGGGCCGCGGGCCCACGAGCTGGACGTCAGCCCGGCATCGGCCGCGATCCCCGGAAACTGCGGGTCGTGGCCGAAGACGTCTAGCTGCCACGCCGTGCTCGGGTCGGCGCCGAGTATGTCGCGCTGAAAACCCATGCCGTGCACGAAGTTTCGAATCGTCGTTTCGGGGTTGGTCAGATTGGTGTTGGGCTCGTTGTAGGCGCCGCCCATCACCTCGACGCGGCCGTCGGCGATGAACCGGCGCAGGTCGTCGCGGTCCTCGGGATGGGTGTCCCAGTACGGCTTGAGGTAGTCGACCTCGGCCAGCACGAACTTGTACTCCGGCTCGCGGCGGGCCATCGCGAGATGCGCGCGCACCAGATCGAACCCGTTCGTCTGACGGCACCGGCCGGGCGGATCTTCGCTCCACACGCCGGTGTAGGCGGCCTGGGGGTTCCACCACACCGGGTCGTAGTGGAAGTGGCTGATCATGTACATGGTCCAGCCGGGCTCGGCGACGGTGAACACGAACGGTGTCTCGACGTCACCGGTGAGCACCCGCGCGGCCCGCTGCTCGCCGGCGATTGGATGCGAAACCGCCACGCCGACTTCGACTGTCCCGGCGGCGGCGTCGGTGATCGCGGGCGCCGGTGTGG
>JBKOYU010001012.1:0-2099 GCA_046725575.1 Actinomycetota bacterium
GTATGGGACCTGTTGGTCGATGAACTCGTCGCACTCGACCACGACGAGCCGCTGCGCCTGTCACCGCCGGGGTTCGGTGCCCCGGTCCCCGATGGCTGGGCCGCCACGGTCGATGCCTACACCGCGTGGCTGGTCGGTGAACTCGAAACCATCGGTCATCCAGTGGATCTCGTCGGCCACGATTGGGGCGGCGGTTACGCGTTGAACGTCGCGATGACTCGACCGGACCTCATCCGCACGTGGGTGACAGACGTGGCTGGGACCTACGATGAAGACTACGTCTGGCCAGGTCTTGCCGAGCAGTGGCAGACGCCAGGCGTGGGTGAGCAGGTGATCGCGGCGATGACCGCCCAGCCTGCTGAGGAAGGGGCCGCATTCCTCGCCGGCGCCGGAATGCATCCGGTGATCGCCGAGCGCATCGCACCGGGAATCGACGAGGCGATGGGCGCGTGCATTCTGCGCCTCTACCGTTCGGCGGTCCAACCGGTCCTGGCCGACCTGGGTAACGGGCTGGAGGCTGCTGGCGCCCGTCCCGGCCTGGCGATCCTGGCCACCGACGATCACGACGTCGGCACCGACGAGCAGCGCCGGCGCACGGCCGCCCGCGCCGGGGCGCGCGTCGAGGTGTTGGAGGGTCTCGGCCATTGGTGGATGACCCAGGATCCCCGTCGCGCAGCGTTGCTGCTCAGTTCGTTCTGGTCGTCGGTGGCGGGTTTGACACAGCGATGACTGATGCCGCCCAAAAACCGAACCTCGGCCGATTCGGATTGTTCGGAGGCCCAGTAACTTCCGAACAGGCGAAGGCCATCGAGGCGCTGGGCTATGGCGCTGTGTGGGTGGGCGGTTCGCCGTCCGGCGAGCTGGATTGGGCCGAACCGATGCTTGAGGCGACCACCACGCTGAAGGTGGCCAGCGGCATCGTGAACACCTGGACGGCGGACGCCGGACTGGTCGCGGAGTCCTTTCACCGCATCGAGAGGGCCTACCCCGACCGCTTTCTGCTCGGTATCGGTGTCGGCCACCCCGAGGCCCATCAGCTGTACCGCAAGCCGATCGCGCGCTCAACGACTACCTCGACAAGCTGGACGAGTACGGCGTACCGAAGAGTCGCCGCGTCCTGGCCGCGGTCGGGCCGCAGGTGCTCAAGCTGGCCGCACGCCGTAGCGCGGGCGCCCATCCGTATCTCACGACTCCGGAGCACACCGTCCAGGCGCGCGAGTTGATCGGGCCCGCGGCGTTTCTCGCACCGGAGCACAAGGTGGTGCTGAGTACCGACGTCGAGGAGGCGCGCGCCGTCGGCCGCGGTTATCTCGAGCTGTACCTGAACCTGACGAATGCCCTCATCAACTTCAGACGGTTGGGGTTCAGTGATGACGACGTCGCCAAGCCGGGCAGTGACCGCCTCGTGGACGCCGTCGTCGCCCACGGCACAGCCGACGAGATCGCGGCGCGGCTGAAGCAGCACCTCGACGCCGGCGCGGATCACGTCCCGGTGCAGGTATTGACATCACCCGAAAAGCTCGTGCCCGCGCTCACCGAACTAGCCGGGCCACTCGGCCTGTTGTAACGTCCGACGATCTGTCTGGGCTCGGAAGTTGGCTCGGCCCAGTGTGATTCACGCCGCGTGCAACTGGCTACGCGGTTCTCGCCCGGTTCACCGGCCCTTGACGTCGGTCGCGATCGGTTCGGCCAGCTTCGCTGCCGCCATCGGGTCAACTCGCGCACTGATCATCACACCGATGTGCGTGGCGGCCAGAATCTCGCTTTTGGCTTCGCGGTCCTGGGGTGGTTCTTGCATCCGTCACGAACACGAGAAAGCGCAGCCGTTGCCGTTGCCGGTTGCGTGAAATGTCCCTGTTGCGCTATTACCTAGTGCGCAATGAAATTGCACTCTAGAGATTCTGCTTCGACAGCGGCTAGTGCGCGCCCTGCACTCGGTCAGCAGTTGTCGTTCGCGCTGTACGGAGCGGCCAACCGGATGGTCCGCCAGCACAAGCCGATCCTCGAACCGCTAGGGCTGACGTTCCCAGTACCTCGTCATCCTTACGCTGCTGGACGGCGCGCCCCTTACGGTCGGCGCATTGGGCGCCCGACTGGAC
>JBKOYU010000968.1:0-3879 GCA_046725575.1 Actinomycetota bacterium
GCCGGCACCCAGTCGAAACATCAACAGCGGCAACGTTATTGGTTCGTTATAGGCGCCCAGATCGCGAGCGCTGGGAATCCGCGCGACGAGTAAAGTTAGGTATGACTAAGTTGGCATGTCAGGCGGTGTTTGTCATATCGTTTTCTGCACTTGTGGCGAGTGGGATAGGGCCGTCGTTCAGTGCTGCACGAAGGCACCTCCATCGCCAAGCCGGCTAATGCCGTCGTTGACGGCTGCCTTGCAGAAGCTTCACGAAGGCGTGCGTAGAAAAAAGGGTAGGTGGGAATGGCCCCCAGCAGTCAAGGGCTGTACAACCCCGCGTTCGAGCACGACGCGTGTGGTGTGGCGATGGTGGCCGACATGCACGGTCGCCGCAGCCGCGACATCGTCGACAAGGCCATCACGGCCCTGCTGAACCTGGAGCACCGCGGTGCCCAGGGCGCTGAACCGCACACGGGTGACGGCGCAGGCATCCTGCTGCAGGTTCCCGATGAGTTCTTGCGCGCCGTCGTCGAATTCGACCTACCGGAATACGGCAGCTACGCGACCGGCATGGCGTTCCTGCCGCAGTCCTCCAAGGACGCCGCCGCGGCCTGCGAAGCGGTGGAGAAGATCGTCGAGGCCGAGGGCCTCGAGGTGCTGGGCTGGCGCGAGGTCCCGACCGACGAGTCGTCGCTGGGCGCGCTCGCCCGCGATGCGATGCCGACCTTCCGGCAGCTGTTCATCACCGGCGCGTCGGGTATGGACCTGGAGCGCCTCGCGTACGTCGTGCGCAAGCGTGCCGAACACGAGCTCGGCACCAAGGGCCCCGGGCAGGACGGGCCGGGCCGCGAAACCGTTTACTTCCCAAGCCTTTCCGGTCAGACGTTCGTCTACAAGGGCATGCTGACCACGCCACAGCTCAAGGCGTTTTACCTCGACCTGCAAGACGATCGGCTGACCAGCGCGCTGGGCATCGTGCACTCGCGGTTCTCGACCAACACGTTCCCGTCCTGGCCGCTGGCCCACCCGTTCCGGCGCATCGCCCACAACGGCGAGATCAACACCGTCACCGGCAACGAGAACTGGATGCGGGCGCGCGAGGCGCTGATCAACACCGATGTGTTCGGCTCGGGTCAGGACCTCGACAAGATCGTCCCGGTCTGCACGCCGGGCGCATCGGACACCGCACGGTACGACGAGGTGCTCGAATTGCTGCACCTCGGCGGCCGCAGCCTGCCGCACGCCGTGCTGATGATGATCCCCGAGGCGTGGGAACGCCACCCGTCGATGGATCCGGCGCGGCGGGCGTTCTACCAGTACCACGCGTCGCTGATGGAGCCGTGGGACGGCCCGGCGTCGATGACGTTCACCGACGGCACCGTGATCGGCGCTGTGCTGGACCGCAACGGCCTTCGGCCGTCACGTATCTGGGTCACCAGCGACGGTCTCGTGGTGATGGCCTCCGAGGCCGGTGTGCTCAACCTCGACCCGTCGACCGTGGTCAGGAAGATGCGGCTGCAGCCGGGCCGCATGTTCCTGGTCGACACCGCGCAGGGCCGGATCGTCGACGACGAGGAGATCAAGGCCGAACTGGCCGCCGAACACCCGTACCAGGAGTGGCTCGACGCCGGCCTGTTCCACCTCGACGAGCTGCCCCAGGGTGACTACGTCCGCATGCCGCATCACCGGGTCGTGTTGCGCCAGCAGGCTTTCGGCTACACGTACGAGGAATTGAACCTGCTCGTCTCGCCGATGGCGCGCACCGGCGTCGAGCCGCTCGGCTCGATGGGCACCGACACGCCGGTCGCGGTGCTCTCGCAGCGGCCGCGGATGCTGTTCGACTACTTCCAGCAGCTGTTCGCTCAGGTGACCAACCCGCCGCT
The DNA here is from genome assembly GCA_046725575.1 of Actinomycetota bacterium. GTDB lineage: Bacteria > Actinomycetota > Actinomycetes > Mycobacteriales > Mycobacteriaceae > Mycobacterium. The sequence goes on from JBKOYU010000968.1 coordinate 1,866, forward strand.
GGACGCCATCCGCGAAGAGGTGGTGACCAGCCTGCAGGGCACCGTCGGCCCGGAGGGCGACCTGCTCAACCCGACCCCGGAGTCGTGCCGCCAGATCGTGCTGCCGCAGCCGATCCTGCGCAACCACGAACTGGCCAAGCTGATCAACCTCGACCCGCAGCAGGAAGTCGATGGCCGCAAGCACGGCCTGAGTACCGCCGTGGTCCGCTGCCTGTACCCGGTGAACCGGGGCGGCCAGGGACTGAAGGAGGCGCTCGACAACGTCCGCGCCAAGGTGTCGGCCGCGATTCGTGACGGCGCACGCATCATTGTGTTGTCCGACCGCGAGTCGAACGACCAGATGGCACCGATCCCGTCGCTGCTCGCCGTCGCCGCGGTGCACCACCACCTGGTCCGTGACCGCACCCGCACCCAGGTGGGTCTTGTCGTCGAATCGGGCGACGCCCGCGAGGTGCACCACATGGCCTGCCTGGTCGCCTTCGGCGCGGCCGCGATCAACCCGTACATGGCGTTCGAGTCCATCGAGGACATGATCGACCGCGGCGCCATCAAGGGCATCGACCGCGACAAGGCCAAGGCCAACTACGTCAAGGCAGCAGGCAAGGGCGTGCTCAAGGTGATGTCCAAGATGGGCATCTCGACGCTGGCGTCCTACACCGGCGCGCAGCTGTTCCAGGCCATCGGCATCAGCCAGCAGGTGCTCGATGAGTACTTCACCGGGCTGACCTGCCCGACCGGTGGCATCGACCTCGACGACATCGCCGACGACGTCGCCGCCCGCCACGCGCTGGCATACCTGGACCGGCCCGACGAGTGGGCGCACCGCGAGCTCGAGGTCGGCGGCGAGTATCAGTGGCGCCGCGAGGGCGAGTACCACCTGTTCAACCCGGACACGGTGTTCAAGCTGCAGCACTCGACGCGCACTGGGCAGTACTCGATCTTCAAGGAGTACACCCAGCTGGTCGACGACCAGAGCGAAAAGATGGCTTCGCTGCGCGGCCTGCTGAAGTTCAAGGACGGTGTGCGCCCGCCGGTGCCGCTCGACGAGGTGGAGCCGGCCAGCGAGATCGTCAAGCGGTTCTCGACCGGCGCGATGAGCTACGGCTCGATTTCCGCCGAGGCGCACGAAACCCTGGCCATTGCGATGAACCGCCTTGGCGGCCGGTCGAACTGCGGTGAGGGCGGCGAGCACGTCAGCCGGTTCGACCGCGACGAGAACGGCGACTGGCGGCGCAGCGCGATCAAGCAGGTGGCGTCGGCGCGGTTCGGCGTCACCAGCCACTACCTGACCAATTGCACTGACATCCAGATCAAGATGGCCCAGGGTGCGAAACCCGGTGAGGGCGGCCAGCTTCCGGGTAACAAGGTGTACCCGTGGGTGGCGGAGGTGCGCCACTCCACACCCGGCGTCGGCCTGATTTCGCCGCCGCCGCACCACGACATCTACTCCATCGAGGACCTGGCCCAGCTCATCTACGACCTGAAGGCGGTCAAGCCCGGCCTGCCCGTCTCGGTCAAGCTCGTCGCGGTGGAGAACATCGGCACGATCGCGGTGGGTGTCGCAAAGGCCGGGGCCGACATCATCGAGATCGACGGCATCGACGGCGGCACCGGGGCGGCGATGGTCTCCAGCAAGGAGCACGCCGGCCTGCCGTCCGAGATGGGCCTGGCCGAGGCCCACCAGGCGCTGGTGCTCAACGGCCTGCGCCGGAGCGTCAAGCTCCGCGTCGGCGGTGGCATCAAGAACGGCTACGACGTCGTGAAGTACTGCCTGCTCGGGGCCGACCAGTTCAGCTTCGGGCAGGCGCTCATGGTGTCGGTCGGCTGCATCGTGTGCAAGAGCTGCCACATCCCCAACTGCCCGACGGGGATCACCGGCACTCAAGGGGAGTACAAGGGGCACCCCGAGCACACGAAGGCCTACCTGCTGAGCGTCGCCGAGGAGGTCCGGAGGCTGCTGTCCGGGCTGGGGGTCCGGCACATCCGCGACATCGTCGGGCGCGCGGAGCTGCTG
>JBKOYU010001085.1:0-9456 GCA_046725575.1 Actinomycetota bacterium
GTGCTGGCAGCTCTCCAGCGAGGGGTTTCGGCTGGTCGGGCGTCGGCTGGGTTTCGCGGGCTAAAGCAACGCCGCTCGTCACGCAAGCGGCCAGGGCCACGACCAGTGCTGCGATCGACAGTAATCCTCCTCCACGGCTGTGGAAGCCGGACCAAATCCAGACCTTCCTGATGTCGGTGCAGCGGGACCGGTTCGCAGCGCTCTTCCTCCTCGAACTGACCACTGGCATTCGGCGCGGCCAGATCTGTGGTCTCAGATGGTCGGCCGTCGATCTCGATGCGGGTGAGATCACTGTCCACGACAACCGAGTTGTCGTCGGTGGCCGCGCGCGGGACAAGGCTGGCGGGAAAACCCATAATGCCGACCAGACGATCTCAATTGATCGGGCCACCGTCTACGCAGATGGCGCGAATTGCAAGACAGCGAGCGCGAGTTCTTCGGCACCGACTATCGCCCAGGCGATTACGTTTTCACGTTTGAGGACGGCCGCCCTCCGCATCCGGATACGATCAGGCAGCGATTCGACCGCCTCGCGGCGGCCGCAGGGCTCTCACGGATCACCTTCCACGACCTGCGCCACTCTTATGCGACCGGCGCGCTGAAAGCCGGCGTAAGTCCGAAGGTACTCAGCGAGCGAATCGGGCACGCGGACGTCGGATTCTTCCTCCAGACCTATGCACACGTGCTCAAGAATGACGACCGCGATGCGGCCGAGCAGGCCGCGTCGTTCCTCATCGGAGACGGTTGGGAAACCGCACCAGATGATGAGTAAGGCTAACGTTCACAAATCCGTTCACAAGGGGCATGAAAACGGCCCCCGAAGGTCTCTTCGAGGGCCATTTCCACTGGTAGCGGGGACAGGATTCGAACCTGCGACCTCTGGGTTATGAGCCCAGCGAGCTACCGAGCTGCTCCACCCCGCGTCGGGTAAACGCAAGGTTACCGAAGGCGCCGGTGGACTTCCAAATCGCGTGCTCAGCGCCTCAACAACCCTGGCTTACTTGGCGGACTGGTACTTCTTCATCGCGTCGTCGAGGCGCTGTAGCGCCTGACCGTACTGAGCGAAGTTGCCGCCCTGCTGCGCATCGCGTACCGCGTCGAGGGCAGAGTTGACCTCTTGCAGCGCTGCGGCTTTGGCCCCCGACAACTGCACCGCACCTCCACCCGGCGGCACCGCGACCGGCGTGGGCACCTCCGGCGCCTGGCGCTGGCTCGGCGGTGGTGCGGCGGGAGGCTGGCCATCGGACGGCGGTGGCCCGGCCGGCGGTTGCCCATTGACCGGCCCGGCCGGTGCCGGACCGGTAGCTGTGGCGTCGGCACCCGGTCCGAACAACTCGGTCAGCGCATCACGCACCGTCGGGCCGTAACCGACCCTGTCGTTGTACATCATCGCGACACGGATCAACCGCGGGTACGACGACGCCGCGTCGCTGGCCCCCGGTGAGGCGTACACCGGCTCCACATACAGCAGGCCGCCCTGCGCGACCGGCAGCGTCAGCAGGTTGCCCCAGCGGATCCGGTTCTGGTTGTCGCGGCCGATGACGCCGAGGTCCTGGCTCACCGCCGTATCCGTCGTGATTGCGTTGTTGGCCAGCTTCGGGCCGTTGACCTGACCCGGGATGGTCAGCACCGTGATCTTGCCGTACGTCGCCGGATCCGAGCTCGCGCTGATGTAGGCGCCCAGGAAGTCACGCCGCAACCGGTTCATAGCGCTGGTCAACTGGAACGAAGCCGAATTGTCGTTGGACGCAAGGTCTTTGGCGACGATGTAGTACGGCGGCTGGAAGCTGCTGGCGGTCGGGTTGGGATCCAGAGGCACGTCCCAGAAGTCCGAGTTCGAGAAGAACGTCACCGGATCGTTGACGTGATACGAGGCCAGCAGATTGCGCTGCACCTTGAACAAATCCTCCGGGTAGCGCAGATGGGCCTGCAACTCCGGCGAGATGTCGCTCTTGGGCTTCACCGTGCCCGGGAACACCTTCATCCACGCCTGCAGCACAGGGTCGGTTTCGTCCTGCGCATACAGCGTCACGGTGCCGTCGTAGGCGTCGACGGTGGCCTTCACCGAGTTGCGGATGTAAGACACCATCTTGTCGGGAGCCAGCCGGTTGACCGCCACCTCATTGGAATCGGCGGTAGCCGACGAGAGCGACATCAGCTGCGAATACGGGTAGTTGTCCAGCGTGGTGTAGCCGTCCACGATCCACACCATCCGCTTGTTCACGATCGCCGGGTACACGCTGGTGTCGGTGTCCAGCCACGGTGCCACCGCCTTGACTCGCTCTGATGGGTCGCGGTTGAACAGGATCCTGCTGTCGGGGCCGATCGGGTTGGGGAACACCAGCTTTCGCTCGGAGAACTTCGCGGCGAACACGGCACGCGCTAGCCAGTTGCCGATCGGGACGCCACCCTTGCCGCTGTAGGTGTAGTTCTTGGTCTCGGTGTTGGTCTCGTAGTCGTACTCGCGGTCGTTGCCGTTCTTGCCGACGATCGCGTAGTCGTCAGATGTGCTCGCAATGACGGGGCCGAAGTAGACGCGCGGCTGATCCAGCGGTGCGGGACCGGGTGAGATCACGCTGCCGTTGGCGCCGACAACGCTGGCCAGAAACTCCGGATAGCCGCCGTTCTGGTTGGGGTCGTTGGCGATCCCGCGCACGGTGTTGGCCGGCGATGCGATGAAACCGTTGCCGTGGGTGTAGACGAAGTGCCGGTTGATCCAGTCGCGCTGGTTGTCGATCAACCTGTCGGGGTTGAGCTCTCGCGCCGCCACCACATAGTCGCGCAGGTTGCCGTCGGGACCGTTGTAGCGGTCGATCGAGAGCTGATCCGGGAAGTAGTAGAAGTTCTTGCCCTGCTGAAACTGAGTGAACGCCGGGCCGACGATGGTCGGGTCAAGCAGCCGGATGTTCGACGTCGTCGCCCGGTCCGCGGCCACCTGCTGAGGAGTTGCGGGCGCATTGCCCGGGTAATCGCGGTAGGTGACGGTTTCCGCCGTTAACCCGAAAGCCTGCCTGGTGGCCGTGATACTTCGGCTGATGTAGTCGCTTTCCTTTTGCGCCGCATTGGGCTTCACGTTGATCTGCTCGACGATCAATGGCCAGCCGGCGCCCACGATCAGCGAACTCAACAGCAGCAGCACCACACCGATCGCTGGAATACGCAAGTCCCGCAACACGATTGCGGAGAACACCGCCGCAGCGCAGATCACCGCGATCGCCATCAGGATCAACTTGGCCGGCAGCACCGCGTTGATATCGGTGTAGCCGGCGCCGGTGAACGGCTTGCCCGCGCGACGGTTGTTCAGCAGCGTGTAGCGATCCGTCCAGTACGCGACGGCCTTGAGCAGCATCAGAATGCCCACCAGCGTGATCAGCTGGATGCGCGCGGAGCGGCTCAGCGCCCCGGTGCGCCCAGCCAGCCGGATGCCGCCGAACAGGTAATGGCCCAACAGGTTGGCGATGAACGCCAGGAACGTCGCCGCGAACAGATAGCCCAGCACCAGCCGGTAGAACGGCAAGTCGAACGCGTAAAACCCGAGGTCCTTGCCGAACTGCGGGTCAGCAATGCCGAAGCTGCCGCCGTGGATGAACAACTGCACGCGGTCCCAGTATGTCTGCGCGACGAAGGCGGTGATCACGCCGATGAGTACGGGCATGCCGATACCGATCAGCCGTAGCCGGGTCATCACCGCGGTTCGATAGCGGGCCACCGGATCGTTGGGGCCGTTGGTCGGGACGAATACCGGCCGCGTGCGGTACGCCAGGGCGAGGGCGGCGAACACGATGGTGCCCATCACTACCCCGGCCACCAGGAAGACGACGACCCGGGTGACCAGCTTCGTGGTGAACACGGAACGGTAGCCGAGTTCGCCGAACCACATCCAATCCACGTAGGCGTCGATCATGCGCGGCCCGAACAGCAACAGCAGCACGACGGCCAGCGCGACCGCGATCAGAATCCGGCTACGTCGTGTCAGCTTCGGCATTCGTGCCGCGGGCCGCATACCCACTCGTCAACTCCAGTCTTGGGTTCAAACGTCAACCGATGACGTGCCCCAACTCTACGCAATCGCCGCACGGCGACTTCTCAGCAACGGGGAGGTTCGCTACCAGAAGAAAGGGCATGTAGCGCGTCGACCGTCTGGCCCAGGTCGTCGACCTTGACCAGCTGCAAGCCGTCCTCGTGGGCCGACTTGGCCTCGTCACAGTTGTCGGCGGGCACCAGGAAGACGGTGGCGCCGGCTTCGCGGGCGGCCTGCATCTTGTGCGTGTTGACTCCGATGGAGCCGTCCTTGCCCTCGCTGTAGATGGTCCCGGTGCCCGCCACGAACTTGCCATCGTTGAGGTCACCCCTGGTCAGCTTGTCAACGACCGCGAGCGAGAACATCAGCCCGGCCGACGGCCCGCCGATGTTGGCGAGGTTGAAGTCGATGGTGAACGGCGCCCATGGCGCGTCCAGCACACCGACCCCGAGGTATCCGTAGTCGCGGTCCGGGTTGGAGCCCAGGGTGACGGTGGCGACACCTGCCGGGGCGTTTTTGCGGCGGTAGTCGAGCACCAGCTTGTCGCCGGGTTTCGTGGCCTCCAGCAACGCGGTGAACTGGTCGAGGTTGGCCACCGGCTTGCCGTTGACCGCGTCGATGGCGTCGCCGCGCTGCAGCTTGCCGACCGACGGGCCGGGGTCGCTGACGTTCTCGACCGTCACAGCCGACGGGTACTTCAGGAAGCTCAGCGCCGCGTACTCCGCGCTGTCCTCGGAGCGTTTGAAGTCGGTGTTGTTGGCCTGGTCGATTTCGTCCTTCGACTTGTCCGGCGGATAGACCAGGTCGCGCGGGACCAGCTGCTCGCGGCCCGACATCCACAAGGTCAGCGCCTGTCCCAGCGTCAGATCGTCGCGCTGCGACACCGTGGTCATATTCAGATGCCCCGACGTCGGATGCACGTCGGCGCCCTCGATGTCGACGACCGCCTTGCCGTCGACCTCGCCAAGCGTGTCGAACGTCGGGCCGGGGCCCAGCGACACATAGGGCACTGTCACCACCGACAGCAGCACCCCAAACGCCACGATCGGCACCAAGGCGACCAGCAGCGTCAGAATCCGCCTGTTCACGGCGACCACAGTAAACGTTCGCGCTGCGTGGGCCGTGCGCGAACCGACCGAGGTTCACTGACAGCGTGACCCGCGGTCCCGCATGACCGGCCACCGGTGAGTACCGTTGAGGTCATGGCTGACCTGCCTTTCGGCTTTTCCGGCGGGGACGACCCCGAGCGCGACAAGCACAAGAAGGACCCCGACTCGGGTTCGGGGTCGGACTCGGGCTCGGACCCGTTCGGGTCCGGTTTCGATATGGCCGAACTGGGTCAGATCTTCTCCCGGCTCGGCGAGATGTTCAGCGGCGCCGGCAACGTCATGGCCGGTAAGCAGTCCGGACCGGTGAACTACGACCTGGCCCGGCAGCTCGCGTCAAGCTCGATCGGCTTCGTGGCGCCGGTTTCCGAGAAGACCACCACCGCGATCTCCGAGGCCGTGCATTTGGCGGAGACGTGGCTGGACGGGGCGACGGCTCTGCCGGCAGGCACCACCAAGGCCGTGGCGTGGACCCCCAACGACTGGATCGACAACACGCTGGACACCTGGAAGCGATTGTGCGACCCGGTGGCCGAGCAGATTTCGACGGTGTGGGTTGCTGCGCTGCCGGACGAGGCCAAGAACATGGCGGGCCCGCTGCTGGCGATGATGTCGCAGATGGGCGGCATGGCGTTCGGCTCGCAGCTCGGCCAAGCGCTGGGCAAGCTGTCACGAGAAGTGTTGACCTCCACCGACATTGGGCTTCCACTGGGCCCCAAGGGGGTGGCCGCGCTGCTGCCCGAGGCCATCGACTCGCTGGCCGAGGGACTTGAGCGGCCGCGCAGCGAGATCGTCACCTTCCTGGCCGCCCGGGAGGCCGCGCATCACCGCTTGTTCAGCCACGTGCCGTGGCTGGCCAGCCAGCTGCTCAACGCGGTCGAGGCGTTCGCCAAGGGCATGAAGATCGACATGAGCGGCATCGAGGAGTTCGCCCGCGGGTTCAATCCGGCGTCGCTGTCCGATCCGTCGGAGATGGAACAGCTGCTCAATCAGGGCATCTTCGAGCCGAAGGCGACGCCGGAGCAGACCGCGGCGCTGGAGCGGCTGGAGACGCTGCTGGCGTTGATCGACGGCTGGGTGCAGACCGTGGTCTCCGAAGCGCTGGGCGATCGGATTCCCGGCACGTCCGCGCTGAGCGAGACGCTGCGCAGGCGGCGCGCCACCGGCGGACCGGCCGAGCAGACGTTCGCGACGCTGGTCGGTTTGGAGCTGCGGCCGCGCAAACTGCGTGAGGCGGCGGTGCTGTGGGAGCGCCTGACGCAGGCCGTCGGCGCCGACGCCCGCGACGCGGTCTGGCAGCACCCCGACCTGTTGCCCAGCGCCGAAGATCTTGACGAGCCTGCCGGCTTCATCGACCGGATGATCGGCGGGGACACCAGTGGAATCGACGAGGCGCTCGCGGACCTGGAGAAGGGCACCGAAAAAGGCGACGACGACTCCTCCGACTGATCACTGAACGGTTTCGCCGTCTCGATCGTCGCGCGATATCGATGGAACACCTCGGTTCCGTCGGTATCGAGACGAGATCACATGCCGAAGCAAGATTCGGGTTGGGCACGCCGCGCCGATGTCCACCAGCAGATGGCGGACATGATGTTCGGCCACGCTGACCCAAGCGGGTCTGCTGCGGACCGCAGTGCTTACAAAGGATTCCCCGCAGAGCGTCATTGAGGCCGTGGCTGCGTAACGCCTGTGGATAACGTCGCCGGCGCGGTCGTCTGGCGTGGCAGAGTCGGCGCATGCGGCGCTACACGCTCAACCCGGCAATGCCGGTGTTGCTGCGTCCCGACGGCGCCGTGCAGGTGGGCTGGGATCCACGGCGCGCGGTGCTGGTGCGGCCGCTGGCCGGGTTGAGCGCCGCCGCGCTGGCCGAGCTGCTGCGCACCCTGCAGTCCGGCGTGACGCTGACAGATCTGCAGGCGCGCTTCGAGGTGGACGCGAGTGAACTGGTCGCATCGCTGGTCGACGCCGGTGTGGTGACGTCCGTCGAGCGCAGGCGGACGCGGTGCGCGTCGATCCGTATCCACGGCCGCGGCCCGCTGTCGGATCTGATGGCCGGCGCGCTGCGCCGCTCGGGTGCCCGGGTGACGCGGTCGAGCATCGCGCACGCCGCCCCGCCCGAGACGACGGATCTGGTGGTGCTGGCCGATTTCCTCGTGGCCGATCCGCGGGTGGTTCGCGAACTGCACACCGCACGCGTGGCGCACTTGCCGGTGCGGCTGCGCGACGGCGCCGGGTTGGTCGGCCCATTGGTCGTTCCTGGTGTGACGAGCTGTTTGAGTTGCGCCGACCTGCACCGCAGCGACCGCGACGCGGCGTGGCCGGCGGTCTCGGCGCAGTTGCGCGACACCGTTGGCAGCGCCGACCGGGCCACGGTCCTGGCGACGGCCGCGCTCGCGCTCAACCAGGTCGACCGGGTCATCCGCGCGGTGCGCCTCGGCGAGTCCGTAGGGATTTCGGCGGAGCCGCCGCCGACGCTGGACACCACGCTGGAGTTCGACGTCAACGCCGGTGCGATCATGGCGCGCCGGTGGTCGCGGCATCCTCGTTGCTCGTGCTGAAAACGTTTGTTGCCAAGTCGTGGCGGTGCTCACAGAACTGTCATGGATGATGGTCTGGTGACTGACATCAGGCGGGGTCGGGCCGCGCGCAACGCCAAGCTGGCGAGCTTGCCTGTCGGCATGGCAGGCCGGGCCGCGTTGGGCTTCGGCAAACGGCTGACCGGCAAGTCGAAAGATGAGGTCAACGCCGAGTTGATGGACAAGGCGGCCCAGCAGTTGTTCACCGTGCTCGGTGAGCTCAAGGGCGGCGCGATGAAGGTCGGCCAGGCGCTGTCGGTCATGGAGGCCGCGATCCCCGACCAATACGGCAAGCCGTACCGCGAGGCGCTGACCAAGCTGCAGCGAGAGGCCCCGCCGCTTGCCGCGGCCAAGGTGCACCGCGTGCTGGACGCGCAGCTGGGCACCAAGTGGCGGGAACGGTTCGCCTCGTTCGACGACACGCCGGTGGCGTCGGCCAGCATCGGCCAGGTGCACAAGGCCGTGTGGTCGGATGGCCGCGAGGTCGCGGTCAAGATCCAGTACCCCGGCGCCGACGAGGCGCTGCGCGCCGACCTGAAAACCATGCAGCGCATGGTCAGTGTGCTCAAGCAGCTCTCCCCGGGCGCCGACGTGCAGGGCGTGGTCGACGAGCTGATCGAGCGCACCGAAATGGAATTGGACTACCGGCTGGAGGCCGATAATCAGCGCGCGTTCGCCAAGGCGTACGAGGGTCATCCGCACTTCGTCGTCCCACACATCGTGGCCAGCGCGCCGAAAGTCGTGATCCAGGAATGGATTGAAGGTATCCCGTTGTCCGTGATCATCCGAGAGGGCACGACCGAGCAGCGCGACCTGATGGGCCGCCGCCTCTTCGAGCTCACCTACGACGCGCCGCGCCGGCTCGAGATGATGCACGGCGATGCGCATCCCGGGAACTTCATGCTGCTGCCCGACGACAAGATGGGCGTCATCGACTTCGGCGCGGTCGCCCCGCTGCCCGGTGGCATTCCCGTCGAAATCGGTCTGGCGACGCGTTACGCGCTCAACGACGACTACGACAACCTGCTGACGACCATGCAGAAGATCGGGTTCATCCAGAAGGGTGAGCAGGTGTCCAAGCGCGAGATGGACGACATGATGCGCCAGTACGTGGAACCGCTCGAGGTTGAGGTGTTCCACTACACGCGCAAGTGGCTGCAGAAGATGACCGCGGTCAACATGGACCGGTCGGTGGCGCAGATCCGGGCGGCTCGGCAGATGGATCTCCCGGCCAAGCTGGCGCTTCCGCTGCGGGTGATCGCCTCAAACGTGGCGATCGCCTGCCAGCTGGATGCCCACATTCCGGTCAAAGCGCTTGCGGCAGAACTGATCCCGGGCTTCGCCGACGAAGCGGCATAACGGGAAAACCCGGCAGCTATGCGGCTGCCGGGCTTTCCACGGTGTTCTTGCGTGGCCGTCCACGCGGGCGCTTGCGCGCGATGATCGCGCCGCGCTCAAGGATCTCGCCACCCCAAACGCCCCACGGCTCTTGGCGTTCCAGCGCCGCGGCGAGGCACTCGCGGCGGATCGGGCAATCCGCGCACAGCGCCTTGGCGCGTTCGAGGTCGAGCGGGTTTTCGGCGAACCACAGGTCAGGGTCACCGACATGACACGGCACCGACGGCATCGTTCTTTCACGGCATGTCTCGACTGACATGTCCAGTCCTCTGCTTCCTGGTCGTTGTTTCGTCGGCCATCTGTCTTTCGATGGATCCGCGACCAGGTCTTCGGTGTCCGAATGACTAAAGGC
>JBKOYU010000303.1:0-10648 GCA_046725575.1 Actinomycetota bacterium
GTGTGGGTCAAGAACGCCTCGCCGAACGCCTCGCGGCTCTGCGTGTTGAAGTCCTGATCGCGGATGTGCACCATCGACGCCTGTCGCAGCGCCGACAACGACTTGTGGGTGGAATGGGTCGAATAGACCCGGACCCGGGCCCGCTCGGGGTCGGGCAGCAGACGGTGTTCGGCCCATTGCGAGCGGTCGACGCCGCGCATCGACTCACGCCAGGCCCGGTATTGGTGGGCGTACCCGGGAGAGGACAGCATCCCCTCGAGTTGTTCGGCGGCGATCATCGCGGTCCGCTGCCGCGACCATGGCACCGCGGTGGCGAACGCGTACCAGGCCTCGTCCCACAGAAAGCAGATGTCCGGTTTGATCGCCAGGACTTCCTCCATCACCCGACGCGGGTGGTAGACGACGCCGTCGAAGGTGCAGTTGGTCAAAAGCAGCATCCGCACCTGGTGCAGCTGCCCGGCCGCCTCCAGGTCGAGCAGCGCCTTCTTGATGGTGGCCAGCGACACCGCGCCGTAGATCGCGAACGGCTCCAGCGGGTAGGCGTCGAGGTACATCGGGCTCGCCCCGGCCAGCACCAGGCCGTAGTGGTGCGACTTGTGGCAGTTGCGGTCGATCAGGACGATGTCGCCCGGCCGGACCAGCGACTGCACGACGATCTTGTTGGCGGTCGATGTGCCGTTGGTGACGAAGTACGTCCGCTCGGCACACCAGGTGGTGGCGGCCTTGTCCATCGCTTCCTTGAGCGTGCCGTGCGGGTCCAGCAGCGAGTCCAGTCCCCCGGAGGTGGACGACGTCTCGGCCATGAAGATGTTGCGGCCGTAGAACTCGCCCATGTCTTGCAGCGATTTCGAGTTGAAAATGCTGGCGCCGCGCGCCACGGGCAGGGCGTGGAACTGGCCCACCGGCGCGGCCGCGTAGGCGCGCAGCGCGTCGAAAAACGGTGTGGCGAACCGGGTCCGCATTCCGGCCAACAGCGTGCTGTACAGGTCGGTGGCGTCGTTGAGCCGGTAGAAGGTGCGGTCGTAGATGTCCGACGCGTCGTCCGTCAGTGCGGCGATCGATTCATCGGTGAGCAGGTACAGGTCGATATGCGGCCGCAGCTCCCTGATCCACTGGCCGCACTCGACCCAGTCTTGGGTGTGGTCGGTGGCGACCTGCAGATTGTTGGTGCCCAGCAGCGCCGTCATCAGCGGCAGCCGGTCGCGCGAGCGCAACGGCAGGTCGTGGCGGATGATCGCGGCCTGGATCTCGCCGTTGAGCGCGACCGCCGTGATGGCGTCCTCGACGCTGGAGACGACGAGCAGTTCGAACTGCACATCGTCGGACGGATTGCGCAGTGCCCGCAGGCTCTCCGCCAGGCTTTCGGGAACCGAGGCGGGCGAATCGTCGGCGAGCAGGACGGTATAGAACTGCTGCCGCTTCGCCCGCGCCACAAGCTCCTGGTCGGCCAGCGGCGCACTCGTGTCGAACAATGCGGCGCGGTCGCCGTACTCCGACAGCAGGCGCACCGCCAACGACACTTCCTCGCTGAGCCGCTCCGTTGCCAGATCTGCGAGGTAGCCGCGGAATGCCTCCAGATTCACCGCACCGGGGTACAGCCAATACCGTTCGTAAGCGCCAATACGATCCAGCAGCCGCCTCACCCGGGCGGCTTTCTGCCTGGTGTCCAGCCCGGCACGATGGACCGCAACAAGGTGACGGCACGCGTCGTCGAGCAGATTCCACGTATCGATTCGGGTGTAGGACGGGTTGGCTACCGCTGCCAGCGAGGAAACACGAAGCCGTCTCGGGCGCCCGCTATCTCGGTACATGATGCTCATTCTGTCTTCTGGTGGGGGGTGGCGGACGGCCGACGAGCCGCGGGTCAGCCATGCGCGTCGGAGCCCGATATCCGATTCGCCAATTCAGTGGCCGAGTCATACGTATATCTTCGCGGATCTCCTTAGTGGCGTCGACGGTCCCGCAACTACGCGATCAGGCGCGTGGAAATGACCGCCCAAACTGCTCGGGAAAGGGTCTTCGTCCCAGCGGGTTTGGGTGTCGCCGCGGTCGGTGAAGGAGACGTTCGTGCCGCCCACCGACTACCGCTACCCGCATCTGGGTGACACGCGGCGACCCTGAACGCGGCAGCCTGGCACTCTTTGCGGCTTCGGGCCTACCGCATCGTTGGTCACTGAGCTTGGCGGCCACCGCCAGCGCCGACCGGCGGGTGCCGACGCCCGTCCCACTCGTGCGCGCGGTCACCGAGACCGTGCAGGACGTGATCAGCGCTCCATGACCGCCCGGTTATTGGCGATAGCTGGCCAGGAAGTTGCCCAGCCGCTCGATCGCGTTGGCAAGGTCACGCGACCACGGCAGCGTCACGATGCGTAGGTGATCAGGCGTGGGCCAGTTGAAGCCGGTGCCCTGGGTGACCAAGATCTTCTCCTGCAGCAGCAGGTCGAGGACGAGTTGCTCGTCGTCCTGGATGTCGTAGACCTCGGGGTCGAGCCGCGGGAACGTGTAGAGCGCCCCCTCGGGCTTTACACATGACACCCCGGGGATCTCGTTGAGTTTGGTCCATGCCACATCGCGCTGTTCGCGTAGCCGCCCGCCGGGCAGGACGAGGTCATCGATGCTCTGGTGGCCACCGAGAGCAACCTGGATCGCGTGCTGCGCAGGAACGTTCGGGCACAGCCGCATGTTGGCCAGCAGGCTGATGCCCTCGATGAAGCTGCTGGCGTGCTCCTTGGGGCCGGTGATGACGAGCCAGCCGGACCGGTAGCCGGCGACCCGGTACGCCTTCGACAACCCATTGAATGTCAGCGTCAGCACGTCCGGCGCCACCGACGCCATCGCGATGTGTTTGGCGTCGTCGTAAAGGATCTTGTCGTAGATCTCGTCGGCGAGCAGAAGCAGTTGGTGCTTGCGCGCGAGATCCGCCATCTGGGTGAGGATTTCGCGCGTGTACACCGCGCCGGTCGGGTTGTTCGGGTTGATCACGACGATCGCCTTGGTGCGGTCGGTGATCTTCGACTCCAGGTCGGCGATGTCGGGCATCCAGCCCTGCGTCTCGTCGCACAGGTAGTGCACCGGCGTGCCGCCGGCCAACGAGGTGCACGCGGTCCACAGCGGATAGTCCGGCGCGGGGATCAGCACCTGATCGCCGTTGTCCAGCAGCGCCTGCAATGTCATCTGGATGAGCTCGGAGGCTCCGTTGCCGAGATAGACGTCGTCGACGTCGAATCGGGGAAAGCCTTCCACGAGTTCGTAGCGGGTGAACACCGCACGCCGCGCCGGCATGATGCCCTTGGAATCCGAATACCCCTGCGCGTACGGCAACGCCTGAATGATGTCGCGCATGATCACGTCGGGCGCCTCGAAGCCGAACGGCGCGGGGTTGCCGATGTTCAGCTTGAGGATGCGGTGACCCTCAGCCTCCAGTCGCGAAGCGTGCTCATGCACCGGCCCGCGGATCTCGTACAGGACGTCCTGCAGCTTGGACGACTGCGTGAACGTGCGCTGCCGCGGGTGATGTCCGGTGGTGTGCCACGGCAACTGGTGGGTAGTCACGTCACCCATGGTCTCATTGCCGTCCAGTGATTTTGTACGAACCCTGGTCAGCGCTTACCCGGCGGGCGCGCACCCTTGGCGATGCCAAGGCCAGTCACCGGCGGCGCGGGCTTCTCGCCATTGCCCTCAGCGGAAGGCTCAGGCGCAGCGCCGGATTCGCTCTCGGAAGCCGGTTCTGGTTGTGGCGCAGCGGGTTTCGGTGCCGTCGGCGCCTTCTTCGCGCCTGGCCGCCGGGCTCCCGGTGCGATACCGAGTCCCTTGACGGGCGGCTCGGCGGCGGTGGGCGCAGGCTCGGTGGCCGTGGAAGCCGGTTCTGTTGCCGTCGAGGCTGGTTCGGCAGCAGCCGTCGGAGCCGCCTTCTTGGCGCCAGGACGTCGTGCGCCCGCGGCGATACCGAGTCCCTTGACCTCGGGTTCGGGCTTGGCCGGCGCTTCCGCGGCGGGTGCTTCCGCAGCGGCAGGTGCAGCGGGCGCGGCCTTCTTCGCACCCGGACGCTTGGCGCCCGCGGCGATGCCGAGCCCCTTGGCGGGCGGTGCCGCGGCGGCCGGTGCTTCTGCGGCGGGGGCCGCCGCCTTCTTTGCGCCTGGGCGCTTCGCGCCGCCGGCGATACCGAGGCCCGTCACCGGTTTCGTCTCGGTCGCCGTCGCTGCCTTGGGCCCCGGCTTGGCTTCCGGTTCGGCGACGGCGGTAGCGGCCTCTGCTCTTGGTGCGGCCTTGGCCGCCCGCTCCTCGGCTTCCCTTGCGGCCGTACCCTTTTCGGGCAAAGTGACCGAGCTCTTGTCGAGCGAACCCAGCAGCAGCTGGGCCACGTCGAGCACCTCTGCCTTCGGCAAGTCATTGGCCGCCGCGACGTCGTCGACGCCGTCGGTGATCATCACGCGGCAGAACGGGCAGCCTGTGGCGATCGTCGATGCGCCGGTGTCAAGCGCTTCTTCGACGCGTTCGTGGTTGACGCGCTTGCCGATGTGTTCTTCCATCCACATCCGCGCGCCGCCCGCGCCGCAGCACAGGCCACGGTCGGCGTGGCGAGGCATCTCGGTGAGCTTGGCGCCGGAAGCCCCGATCAGCTCGCGTGGCGCCTCGTAGACCTTGTTGTGCCGGCCCAGGTAGCACGGGTCGTGGTAGGTGATGTCCGGGCCGCTCCCATTGCCATCACTGCCGACCGGCTTGACCGGCACCAGCTTCTTGTCGCGGATCAGCCGGTTCAGCAGCTGGGTGTGGTGCAGCACGGTGTAGTTGCCGCCGACCTGCGGGTACTCGCGGCCCAGCGTGTTGAAGCAGTGCGGACAGGTGACGACGACCTTGCGGTCCACCCGCTCCACACCTTCGAACAGGTCGTTGAGGGTCTCGACGTTCTGTGCGGCCAGCTGCTGGAACAGGAACTCGTTGCCGGAGCGGCGGGCCGAGTCGCCGTTGCAGGTCTCGCCCTCGCCGAGCACCAGGTACTTCACGCCGGCGATGGCGAGCAGCTCCGCGACGGCCTTGGTCGTCTTCTTCGCGCGGTCCTCGTAGGCGCCTGCGCAGCCCACCCAGAACAGGTACTCGTAGCCCTCAAACGAGTCGACGTCCTTGCCGTAGACCGGCACGTCGAAGTCGACCTCGTCGATCCAGTTGGTGCGATCCCTGGCGTTCTGACCCCAAGGATTGCCCTTGGTCTCAAGGTTTTTGAACAGCACGCCGAGCTCCGAGGGGAACTCGGACTCCATCATCACCTGGTAGCGGCGCATGTCGACGATGTGGTCGATGTGCTCGATGTCCACCGGGCACTGCTCGACACACGCACCGCACGTGGTGCAGGACCACAGCACGTCGGGGTCGATGACGCCCTTCTGCTCGGCGGTGCCCACCAGCGGCCGGGTTGCCTGGTCCGGCCCGGAGCCCATCACCCTTTCGAAACCTGACTCGGGGACGTGGTGTGCCTCGTCGTGCTTCTCGCCGCCGAGTTCCTCACCCAGGCCGCCCTCCGGCGTGTTCTCGAGCGGGGTCTCCTTATCGCCAAGGATGTACGGCGCCTTCGCGAACAGGTGGTCGCGCAGGTTCATGATCACGAGCTTGGGCGACAACGGCTTTCCGGTGTTCCAGGCCGGGCACTGCGACTGGCAGCGTCCGCACTCCGTGCACGTGGTGAAGTCCAGGTAGCCCTTCCACGTGAAGTCCTCGATCTTGCCGCGGCCCAGCACGGCGTCCTCGGCGGGATCCTCGAAGTCGATCGGCTCGCCCTTGGACTCGACCGGCAGCAGCGGGCCAAGGCCGTTGGGCAGCCGCTTGAACGTGACGTTGACCGGAGCCAGGCCGATGTGCAGGTGCTTGGAGTGCAGCACGATCAGCAGGAACACCAGCATCACGCCGATGTGCAGCAGCAGCGCGATCGTCTCGATCCACTCGTTGGCTGTGTGGCCCAGTGGCTGCATGACCGCGCCCATGAGTTGCGAGAAGAACGCGCCGTTGCCGTAGGGCAGGGTCTCGGTGTTCACCGCGGCACCGCGGACCAGCGCGTACGTCCAGATGACGTTGAAGATCATGAATAGGATCAGCCAGGCGCCGCCGGTGTGCGATCCGTAGAAGCGGGATTCGCGGCCGTGCACCTTGGGCTCGGTGCGCAGCCGGATAATCGCGAACGTGATGATGCCCGCCAGCACCGCAAGTGCGATGAAGTCCTGCAGGAAGCCCAGCGCGTCCCATTGGCCGATGAATGGGATGTGGAAGTGGGGATCGAACAGCAAGCCGTAGGCCTCGAGGTAGACCGACGCCAGGATAAAGAAGCCCCACATGGTGAAGAAGTGGGCCAGGCCGGGGATCGACCACTTCAGCAGCCGGGTTTGCCCGAACACCTCTTTGATCTGCGTGGCGATGCGCGTGCCGAGGTGGTCCTTGCGTCCGTGCTCGTCGCTGGTGGGCTGCCCGGACCGGATCAGGTTCGTCAGCCACAACACGCGCTTGGCAGCGAACACCAGTACTAGTGCTGTCAGTCCTAGCCCGACGACGAGCCTGATCAGCATCTGGGTATCCACCGCGTGCCTCCCGTTTCCTAAGTTACTCAACAGTAACTTATTGCAGGTTACTGGCCAGTAACTTTCGCTCGATGCCTGCTCATAGTTGCATCTTGCGGGGAAACGCCGCTACGAAGGCTGCCCTAACTAAACCTTGGGGTCGGTCGTGGTCCCTCCGGTGCCCGTGCCGGTGCCACCGGTGCCGGTCCCAGTGCCCGTGCCGCCGGTGCTGGTCCCATTGCCGGTGCCCGTGCCGCCGGTGCTGGCGCCCGTTCCGCCGGTGCCGGTGCCATTGCCGGTACCCGTTCCGCCGGTCCCCGTGCCCGTGCCCGTGCCGGTGCCGGTGCCTGTGCCGCCGGTCCCTGTGCCGGTACCGGTCCCGCCGTTGCCCGGCCCGGGGTCAATAGGCGGTGTGCCGGTACCCGTTCCACCATTGCCCGGCCCGGGATCGATGGGCGGAACCTTCGGCGGTTCCGGCTCGGTCTTCGGCGGTTCCGGCTCGGTCTGCGGGGGTGTCGGGGGCGTCGTCACCACCGGCGCTTCATGCGTCACGGGTGCCTGCGTACGCGGCGCCTGATACCGGGGTGCGGGCTGCTGCACGACGACGGTGGTGACTTGGGGGGCCTGCGGCGCCGGTGGTGCTGGGAGAGGCGCCGACGCCGCAGGCGCTGGGACGGACGACGTGGCGGTGACCGCCGCGTCGACCGGGGTCGTGGTGGTGTCGCTGAGCAAGGTGAAGCCGAACACCGCCGTGGCGATGGCCGCGGCGACGGCCGACAGACCGAATAGCACAAGGGGGCCACGCCGCGGCGGCTCCTCGTCCTGCCATTCCTCGTGGTGGAAGTGCAGTTCGGGGCGTGAGTCGGACACGTCGCTGTAGGGCAGCACGTCCTCGCTGGCATCGTCTTCGGACCAGGCCAGCATTTCCTCGTGCGCCACTAGCGTCACGGTCGCGGCGGCAGCAGCGGGAGCGGTCGGCGTCAGCGTGGTGGCCGTGTCGACGACCCGGGCGCGCTGTGCGATGAGCGCAGCGCCCTCGGCCGCGGTGAGCTGCGGGTGAGGTGTGGTCACGACAGGTGCACGCAGGTGCTCGGAGAGCCGCTGGGTGATGAGCGGGATGCGGGCACCACCGCCGACGGTGGCGACCGCCGAGACGCTTGCCATAGGCACGCCGTAGCGCTCCAGCGTTTCGCCAAGCGCCGCAAGGAATTCCGCGAGCGGGGCCTGCATCAGATCCTCGAGCTCGGTGCGTGTGACACGGATGTCGGCGCGGTGCCCGGGCAGGTCGGCCACGACGGCCGTCGCCGTCTCCGCCGACAGCCGTTCCTTGGCGCGCCGGCATTCGTCGCGCAGCCGCACCAGTGATCCGACCATCGCGGTGCCCGACGGATCAACGTCGGCCAGTCCCGCGACGACGTGCGTCAGCAGCGCCTGATCGATGTGGTCACCGGAGAAGTCGGGAAAGCGCACGGTCTCGCCGAACGGCGAAAAATCCCTCGCCGCATTGGCCAGCGTGATGCTGGTACCGCTGCCGCCGAAGTCGCACAGCACGATCACGCCCTGCGTCGGCAGGCCGGGATTGGCACGCAACGCCGTCAGCGCCGCGGTCGCGTCGGAGACCACCGGCAACCTGCCGCGCAGATTCCTGCGCAGGGTGTCGACGACCGACGCGCGCCAGTGCGCGGGCACGGTGACGGCCACGTCTGCGACCGGCATGCCGTCGGTGACCGCGTGGGCCATCGCGCCGAGCGCGTCGGCGAGCAGTTCCTCGGACCGATACTTCGAGCCGTCGGCGGCGATCAGCGGCACCGGATCGCCGACGCGCTCGACGAACCCGGTGAGGCGTTGGCCGTGAACCGTCAGCTCTGCGGGACGGATGACGGCGGTGTGCCCGTCGCGGGTGCCGGCGAGGTTCGTCGCGCCGACTGACAGGCCCAGTGAATGGCCGTGGTTGCCTGGGGAATTCAACATGCGAACGACCGTATGGTGATAGCCGCCGCAGCAAATCCGGTGCCGGACCCGTCCCTGGACGGCCCCGATAGGGGATTTCGATTAGGGGAAACGGTCGCGTTGGGGGCTCAGCCCTGCGGCACCAGCATGGCGCGCAGCATCGACAACATCTCCGACCGCGACTCGGCGCCGAGCCGGCGCCGGATCCGGGCGACATGGTGCTCGACGGTCTTGGCCGAGATGAACAGCTGGCTGCCGATGTCGCGGTACGGCATGCCGAGCAGCAGCAGTTCGGCCACCTCGCGTTCGCGGTCGGACAACCGGGACGAGGCCGGCCGAGCCGGGCCGCGCGCAGCATCCACGACCGTGGCCACGGCTTCGAGGCCCGGCGCCTCGTCGATCGCGGCGGTCTGTTTGAGATCGCGGGCCAGCTGCAGCATCGCACCGGAGACTCGAGGGTCGGGGGTTTGCAAGGCGGCCTGGCTGGCCAACCGGGTGGCGTCCCAGGTCAGGCCGAACTGTGACAAGCCCCGTGCGGCCGCGGTCACCTCGTCGATGTCGACGTGATTGGCCAGCACCCGCAGCCAGCTGCGCCCTGCGGTGGCCAGCGCCTTGGCGAATGCACTGTGGGCTGCAGCTGCGGTCAGCGCCTGGCCGTGTGGCGCGACCGCTTCCGGTGAATTGGCCAGGATGCCCGCGTGTACGCCAGCCCAGTGCAACGGCACTGACCACAGCAAGGGATTGCCGAGCGACTCGAGCAGGCCGAACGCCTCGGTGAGGGTGTGCTGCAACCGGCCGACCTGACGCATTCTCGCTGCGGCCACCCACAGCTCGCCCAGCGGCAACAAAGCGAAGAGGTCGATCGAGTACTCGGCGAGCACCTCCATCGCGGCATACCAATGCTTCTGTACCGCACCGCTGTCGCCGCTGCGCCTGGCGATCGCCGTCTGCAGCGCGGCCGCCCAGAGCGCATCGCGGCGGTGCAGCGTGGCGTCGGCCGTCAAGGCGATATCGGCGGCCGCCGCGGACAGCTGCCCGTCCTGCATCCGCACCCACCCGAGCAGCAGCCGGTGGCGGTGGGAATTAAAGGATTCGTCTGCCGTGTCCGTCTGGCTACCTGCGCGCACGGCCCTGCCGATCACGCTGCGTGCACGCACGGGGTCGCCGCCGTGCAGCGCGGCCAGTGTCACGAGCGCGGCCGGGGTGTCCGGCGCGACTCCCGCTGGCTGCTGTTCCGCGGTGATCGATTGGCCCAGCCGCGCGACGGCGATCGGGAACGGCTGATCCAGTGACAACAGCAGACCCTCGGCGAGGCTGCGCGCGGCGCGGGCGGTCGATGTCGGCGGGCCCGCGCTCTCGGCGCTCAGCGCTGCCCGCGCGGCCTCGAGGTCACCCGCGGCCACCGCAACGATCGCGCCTGCTGCGCTGACAAACGCGTCGGGATACGGCCCGAGCCACCGGAACAGGTCGGCGGCCTGCGCCGCGCTGCCGTCGTGCATGGCGATGCTGGCGGCGATCCGGACCGCGGCCGCGCGCTCGGCCGCGTCGTCGGAGCCGAGCAGTTCGTCGGCCAGCCGACCGGCGGTGGTGCAGTCGCCGGTCAACGCGAGCGCGTCGGCCAGTCGTGCGGACAGAGCTGTCGCCCCCGCATCGGCGGCGGCCCGGTACAGCCGCGCCGCCTGCGCCGGTTGGCCACGGGTGCGGGACGCCAGATCGGCCAGCGCTGTGGCCAGCCGGTCGTCGTGCAGCCCATGCTCGGCCATCCGCAGCGCGAGATCCGCTGACAGCGTTGACGTTTCGAGTTGCGACACCAGCAGCGAGATCTCGGTGTCGTGGTGGCGCGCGGTGCCGATGATCCCGGCGATGCAGCGGTGCACCGATCGCAGGAACGCGTGGCTGTGTGACGGCTCGATCAGACCGCTGGCGCGGGCACGGTCGACAAGGGCCTGTGCGTCTTCCGCGCCGACCCGCAGCGCCGCGGCGACGTCGTCGGGCCCGAGCTCCGGGCTCAGGGACGACACCAGCAGCGTGTCGAGCCACGGTTCGTCGAGTCGGCGCAGCCGCTCGATCAACGCGAACTTGGCTGCCTGCATGATCGCCGTCGCCGGCGGCTCGCCATCGGGTGAGCCGGCCGCGGCGATCGCGGGCTGCAGCAG
>JBKOYU010000987.1:0-1743 GCA_046725575.1 Actinomycetota bacterium
GTCACCGGCTGCGCGCCGAGTTCACTGAACTGACGGCTCGGCGCTTCTCGACCGTCCTCCCGAGCGCGCGGACCTCGTGGCCGGCCTCGACGAGGCGGCGCACCATGGGTGCGCCCATGCGGCCCGCCCCGACGAACCCGACCTGACTCATCGCGGGTAGTCCATCGACTTCAACGCGGCGTCGGCCGCGTCGAACACGGCACCCTCGGGGGCTGACGCGTTGGCCGCGAGGCTCGCTGCGTGGCGGACGTCCTTCCGCAGCAGCGCTCCCGCGAACGGCGCGAGCCCCTCCAAGGTTCCCCCGAAGACCGCGATGCTGCCGAGCGCCTTGCTAACAGCCGATCCGCCGTTGAGCACCTCGCAGAGCCGGTCGCGGGGGATGCCGAGCGACTCGCCCAATTCGAGTGTGCTGATCGCGGTGCCGAGGTTGGCACTGAACAACAGATTGTTCAGGATCTTGGTGACCTGGCCGCTGCCGAGCGGGCCGAGGTGGACGATCGGATCGGCGTAGGTGGCGAACACTGGGCGGCAACGCTCGGCGACGTCCTCCTCGCCGCCGACCATGACGAGCAGCTTCCCTTCCTCGACGGCAGGCGCGCCGCCGCTCACGGGTGCGTCGATCACCGAAACCCCTTGTGCGGCAGCCTTCTCGGACATCTCCTTGCATGTGTCTGGATGCACGGTGCTGTGAATCGCGACGATGCTGCCCGACGCCAACCCGGCCAGCACTCCGGTCTCGCCGTACATACATCACCTCCCTGACGTCGTCGTCGCCGACGACGCACAGGCACACGAGGTCACTGGCGGCGGCAAGCTCGGCGGGGGAGCCCGCCGTCTTCGCCGCGGTGTCTGCGTACGGTTCGAGGCTGGCCGCCCTGCGGGCCCACAACGTCGTCTCGTAGCCACCCTCGACGATCCGCCGCGCCATGGGGCCGCCCTGGCTGCCCAGTCCGATGAATCCGACGCGCATCAACCCGCCTCCAATTCCGCTTCTGCACTTGCGCGTTCTCGCGCGGTGACACATTCCTCGACGAACGACAGCACCTTCAGGTGGTACGCCGCGGCGTCGACCGAAAGGCTGAGATTGTGCCCCGCGCCGACTTGTTCGTTGATCACGAAGCGCGGCGACGCGGTGAACATGGCGGCGATGTCCGCGAGCGCCGCGCGGTCCGATCGCCACACCCGTTCGTGCTCGGCAACGCTGAACTGCACCGGCACCCGCAGCTGCGCGGCCAGCGCTGGAAAGTCCTGCCGAGCCCAGTCTTTGACCATCGTGGCTTCATAGAGCGCACCCGTCGACGAGTTCGTGATCCCGGATAGTACCTCGGCCGGATACAGGTGTGCGGGCTGCCAGAGCAGGTCACGCAGTCCCACAGGGCGTTGCGTAGCGGTGGCCGTCTTCAGGATTTCGCTTGCCGCGTCTGCGTACTGCAGTCCGGTGCCGGCCAATTCAAGGCCGAGAAGACCCGCGTCCTCGGCCTTTTCGTCAACGGTCATCCGCACCGCCAGCTCGCAGCCTGCGGAGTGGGCAAGCAGAAACAGCCCGGCACCGCGCGGCTTGGATCCAAGGATCTTGTCGACCGTCCCGTAAGCCAGCGCAACGCGTTGCTCAGGACGCTGCATCGCATCGGGGTAGGGAGCCGAGGCGCCGTAGCCCCGCCGGTCCAGGGCCACCACCGTGAAGCCGAGCGCCGCGCCGGTACGCAGCATCGACAACCGCGGATGTCCGGGGCAGTCGAAATA
>JBKOYU010001152.1:0-9316 GCA_046725575.1 Actinomycetota bacterium
CTTCCGGGACCGGTCAGATCGCGTCCGGATCCTCAGCGAACGCGTCGGCGGCCTTCTGCGCCAACTCGACGGCAGTGCGCGCCCACTGCGGTGTGGCTCCCGCCAAACCGCACGCGGGCGTGATGCCAATCCGCTCGCGCAGCACGGAGCGCGCGAAGCCGAGCCGGTCTGTGACAGCGACGGCGGCCTTGGCGGTCTCTTCCGCCGACGGCCGCACCGCCGGCGCCGTCGTCGGGACGACACCCAGCAGCACGGTGCGACCGGAGTCCACGAAGTCCCCCACCCCGTCGAGGTCGGCGGCAGTCAGCGTCGACACGTCGACCGACACCGCATGAACGCCGCTGCGCTGCAAGGCTTTCCATGGCAGACCGGCAGCACAACTGTGCAGCGCCACCTCCGCGCCGACGCGGGCAACACAGTCGTCCAGCAGGCCGATCGCGACTGACTCGTCAACCGGGTGCACCGGCGTCAGGCCGGTCACCCCGGTCAGCCTGCCCTCGAGTGCGGCGGGCAGTGACGGCTCGTCGAACTGCACCACCACCGGAGTGTCGAGACGCCTCTCCAGCTGCGCGCGGAGGGCGGCCATACCCTCGGCCAGCGACCCGGCCAGGTCGCGTACCGCGCCACGGTCGGTGATCGCGCGGTGGCCGCCGGGCAGCTCGAGCTGAGCGGCCAGCGTGATCGGACCCGGCGCCTGCACCTTCACCGTGCGGCTCCCGCCGCGCAGGCCTGCTTTCTCCCACGCCTCTTCGAGCGCATCGATGTCCTCATCGAGCAGGCTGGCGGCCCGGCGCACGACGGCGCTGCGGCCGTTCGCGATGCGGTACCCCCGGGGCACGGTGTCGATGCCGATGTCGACCAGCAAGGCTCCCGCCCGGCCGATCATGTCGGCCCCGACGCCACGGGCAGGCAATTCGACCAGATGAGGAAGCGTGTGCAGTTCGCCGATGACGATCTCGGCGGCATCGCGCGGCGACGACCAAGGCCACGACCCGATGCCGGTCGCTGCGGCGAAAACACTCACTCGTTGAACGATATTCGATCCGGTTAGTCTCGGTCCGGAAGGGGATGACGCCATGGCCGTGTCAGCCAGACCGTTGATGGCCTGGTGCGCTGTGGTCATGGTCGCGGCCGGTTGCTCACATGCGGTGAACGGCCGCGCGTTGCGGGCGGCCCCCGGCATCGACGATGAATCATTGTCACCGGTCGATGTCGAGTCGCTGATGCTGGACCAGCCGCAGATGCGGGCGATCACCGGGGCCGGCGACGACCTGACGATCATCCCGAGCATGGACGGAAAGATTCCCGTCGATAACGACCAGCTCGCGAAAACCACTCCGCCGCAATGCCAATGGATCTTCGAAGAGACCCAAACCTTCGGCCCCGACGTCGAGGAGTTTCACAAGACGACGTTTCAGAACCCGCCCCGCGGCGGTCTGATCTCCGAGGGCGCGGCGGCCTACCGCGACCCCGCCACCGCCCGCCGCGCATTCGACGGTTTGGTCGCCCTGGTCGACGGCTGCCGCTCGACGGCGCTCGGGCCGATGTTCGTCGGTGAGTGGCGCTCGACGCCCGACTTGGTGCAAACGCGTCCCGGCAATGGCTGCGGGCGCGACTATCGCGTGAAGAACGTCGTCCTGGTGGAGGTGACTTCGTGCGCGTTTCCCGGTTCGGTGCCCGACATCGTGATGACGAACATCCTGGCGAAGGTGCCGAACTAACGCGTGATCGTCGCTGACTCTGCGGCCAGGGCGGCAAAGTGTGAGTAGGGCGCGCCCCGTGCGCAGAGTGAATGCAGATTCAGCGCGTGATCGTCGCGCTGCCGATGACCTCATCGCCGTCGGGATCGGGCCGGTAGAGCACCATCGTCTGCCCCGGCGCCACTCCGCGCAGCGGGGCGCGCAGGTCGACCACCAACTGCCCGTCGCGCAGTTGGGCCACGCCGTCGACGACGCCTCCGTGCGCCCGCACCTGCACGGCGCACTCCACCGGACCGACGGGCGCAACACCGGAGGTGAACACCGGCCTATCGCCAGTGAGGGTCCAGACGTCCAACTCGGAGACCCCGCCGACGTGCACGGTCCCGGTGTCGGCGTCGATGCCCGTGACGTAGCGCGGCTGCCCATCTGGCCCGGGACCTGCGATGCCAAGACCCTTGCGCTGTCCGATGGTGAAGCCGTGCACGCCATCGTGTTCGGCGAGCACGGTGCCGCCAGCGTCGACGACCGCGCCGCGGCGCACGCCGATGCGGGCCCCCAAGAACGCGCGGGTGTCCCCCGACGGGATGAAGCAGATGTCGTGGCTGTCGGGCTTCTCGGCCACGGCCAGCCCGCGGCGGGCGGCTTCCTCACGGATCTGCGGCTTGGGTGTGTCGCCGATAGGGAACACCGCATGGCGCAACTGCTCGGCGGTCAGCACACCCAGCACGTAGGACTGGTCCTTGTCGTGGTCGACGGCGCGGCGCAGTCGGCCGTCGGAAAGCCGCGCGTAATGGCCGGTCGCGACGGCATCGAAGCCGAGCGCCAACGCGCGAGCAGCCAAGGCGGAGAACTTGATTCGCTCGTTGCACCGCACGCACGGGTTGGGTGTCTCGCCACGGGCGTATGACGACACGAAGTCGTGGATCACGTCTTCCTTGAAGCGGTCGGCGAAATCCCATACGTAGAACGGGATGTCGAGAACATCGGCGACGCGGCGCGCGTCCCCGGCGTCCTCTTTCGAGCAGCAGCCCCGCGATCCGGTGCGCAGCGTGCCTGGCGCGGCGGACAACGCCAGATGCACGCCGACGACGTCGTGTCCCGCGTCCACCATCCTCGCGGCGGCGACAGACGAGTCGACACCGCCGCTCATCGCGACGAGCACCCTCATTGTTCGGCTGCCCCCGCGCTAGCCAGCGCCGCTTGACGCGCCCGCTCAACCGCCGCGGGCAGCACCGCCAGCGCGGCGTCGACGTCGGCCTCGGTGCTGGTGTGGCCCAACGACAACCGCAGCGAACCGCGCGCGCTTGCCGGGTCTGCGCCCATCGCCAGCAGCACATGCGACGGCTGGGCGACTCCGGCCGTGCACGCCGAACCCGTCGAGCACTCGATACCCTTGGCATCCAACAGCATCAGCAGCGAATCCCCTTCGCAGCCGCGGAAGGTGAAGTGTGTGTTGCCGGACAGGCGCGCATCGCCGGTGGCGCCGTTGAGGTACACGTCGTCGATCGTGGCCAGCACGCCGTCGATCAGCCGGTCGCGCAACATCTGTACGCGGGCGCTGTTGGTCGGCAGGCTTTCGATGGCCACCTTCGCGGCGGCGGCCATTGCGACGGCTCCGGCGACATCCGATGTGCCGGAACGGACGTCGCGCTCCTGGCCACCACCGTGCAGCAGCGGCACACAGCTGGTGTCGCGCCGCAGCAGCAGCGCGCCGACGCCCGTCGGGCCGCCGAACTTGTGCGCGGCCACACTCATCGCCGACAGACCACTCGCCGCGAAGTCGACCGGAATCTGGCCGACCGCCTGGATCGCGTCGCTGTGCATCGGCACGTCGAATTCCGCGGCAATGGTTGCTAATTCGGTGATCGGCATGATGGTGCCCACCTCGTTGTTGGCCCACATGATCGACACCAACGCGACGTCGTCGTGGTCCTGCAACGCGTCTCGAAGCGCGGCTGGAGCAACAGAGCCGTCGTCACCGACCGGCAGCGACGTGACCTCTGCACCTTCGTGTTCGGCGAGCCACTGCACCGCATCAAGGACGGCATGGTGCTCGACCGGGGTGGTGACGATCCGGCGGCGGCGGGGTTCGGCGTCGCGGCGCGCCCAGTAGATGCCCTTCACGGCGAGGTTGTCGCTCTCGGTGCCGCCGGCGGTGAAGATCACCTCCGACGGGCGCGCGCCGAGCAGGTGGGCCAACGACTCGCGGGCCTCCTCCATCCGGCGGCGCGCGACGCGGCCCGTGCCGTGCAGTGATGACGCATTGCCAACCGTCGCCAGCACAGCCGTCATCGCCTCGATGGCAGCAGGGTGCATCGGGGTGGTGGCGGCGTGATCGAGGTAGACCTGCGATGAGCCGCTTGCGCGAAGAGCATCCGGCACAGATGAGCCGCTTGCGCGAAGAGCATCCGGCACCGATGAGCCGCTTGCGCGAAGAGCATCCGGCACCGATGAGCCGCTTGCGCGAAGAGCATCCGGCACAGATGAGCCGCTTGCGCGAGCGTCGGGCGCACTGTGCGAGGTCATAACCGTTCCATGGTAGCGGCCATGGCACGGCCGTCCGGATTCCGAGGTCAGGCCACCAGGGCGTGACCGTGACCGCGCCGCGACACGTCGCCGCGGACCGCGGCTTCGCAACGGGCCGCCAGATCTCGTCGGGAGGTTCTAGGCAGCTGCAGCGACTCGACCTGCACATGCACGACGGTGCGCCGCGCGGTGATGAGCCGGCGGATTGACGCCATCAACGTGTCGTCGCCGACGTACGCGGCGACGGTCGACGGCCTGCCGTCGCGATGGTGATACGTCAGCCGCAGCGGTTGAACGGGCCTGCCCGCGTCGACGGCCGCCTGGAACATCGCGGGCCGGAATGGGCCGTACGCCAGGCCACACCAGGTGGTGCCTTCGGGAAACGCGACGACCGTCTGGCCGGCACGCAGCCGGTCGGCGACCGTGCCCACCACCTCGGGCAGGCGGCGCAGGTTCGCGCGGTCGATCGGAATGACCTTCATCAAACGGGCCACCATTCCCAGGCCAATCCAGTCGACGAGATCGGCGCGGGCGACGAACCGTCCCGGCATGACGGCGCCGATCGCGAAGATGTCCACCCAGGACACGTGACCACTGACCACCAGCACGCCCTGCAGATTGCGAATCGGCCCACCGGACACGGTGATTCGCACGCCCAGGCAACGCAGCATCAGTCGGCAGTAACCCCGCTGGATGTGGGAGCGACCCGGCATGGGAATGGCGAGCAGTGGTGTTGCCGACAACAGGAGCGCCGCGAAGGTGGCCCTGATCGCGATGCGCCATGCGACGACGACCGGCTGGCAGGCCGATGCCGCGCCGGCGCTGACGCAGCTGACGTCGCAGGACGCCCGCGGCAGCCAGGAGTGCTCGACCGTCACGACGACATCCCCTCGGCCATCGCGGCCGCCGCCCCCACGGAGCGCAGCTTGCGCAGGTAGCGGACGTCAGCCTGGCGCTTGTCCAGCAGGGCCGGAAAATCGCCGACCCCGAAGTCGGGGTCGTGGGCGGGTTCACCGCAGACCTGCGCGCCCAGCCGCAGGTAGCCCCGCATCAGCGCCGGCACGCTGACACGCGCCGGCGGCTCGATGTCGTCGAGGCCTCTGCCGTCGACCGTCACCGGCCGGTACGGATGCACCGTGTACTGCTCGGGCGCGGCGTGCCGGCGCCGCACGAAGTCGCGCACGCCGCGGATCTGGCCGCCGGGCGCCTCGTCCTCGGAGCCCTGGACGGGCACGGACACGCAGCCGGTGACGTAGTCGTAGCCGCAGCGGTCCAGGTAGGCGAGGATGCCTGCCCACATCAGCAGCACCACACCGCCGTTGCGGTGATCTTCGCGCACCACTGCGCGGCCCATTTCCACTAGCGAGGGCCGCAGCGGGTCAAGCCCCTCAACGTTGAATTCCGTTGCGGTGTAAAGACCTCCAGCGGCTATGGCGCCGGGCGGCGGCAGCATCCGGTAGCAGCCGACCAGTTCGCCGGAGTTGTCCTCGCGGACCAGCAGGTGATCGCAGTGCTCGTCGAAGCGGTCGGCATCTAGACCGGCGCAGTGGCCGTCACCTTTGAACTCGAATCCGGGCTCGGAGGTGAACACGTCATGACGAAGGCGCTGCGCGGCCTCGATCAGCGCAGAGTCGGTGGACAACAGCAGGGTGTAGCGAGGTGTGTCTGTTGACAGGGTCGGCGGATCTGCGGCGATGAGTACAGAAGCAGTGCTCATAGCCAGCACCGTCGCCCAGCCGCATCTCGGGACGGCATCGTGGCGGTGACGTGTCCGTGAGCGGTAGGTGACGACTTAAGGCGGCCAGACGTCAGCTGTCCAGGAACACCACGTTCGCCTCGACCGGATTGCGCGGTACCCCGAGGCTGTTACCCGGGAACGCGGGGTCCGGGTAACCGATCGCCAAACCGCAGAGCACGGTCAGCTCGTCCGGTATGTCCAGGTGAGCCCGCAGGATCTCCGGGTAGGCCGCGATGGACACCTGCACACAGGTGCCGAGACCGCGTTCGGTCAAGGCCAGCAGCAGCGTCTGCAGGAACATGCCTACGCCGAGGCTGTCGACCAGTCCTAGATCGCGGTGCATGCACACCACGGCCCCCAGGGGCGCGCGGAAGAACTCCCAGTTACGCAGCTGGGCCAGCCGCCGGGCCTCCGCGTCGTGACGTGCGATGCCCATAGAGCCGTAGACAAGTGCGCCGAGTTCTTGCCGCAGCGGGATGAACGTCTCCGGGAGACCGGTGGTCACCGGCAGCTCGACGGATGCCTCCTCGAGAAGCGCCTCGACCAACCGGTCGCGGCGGGGCCCCGAGGCGACGAACAGCCGCCACGGTTGGACATTGGAGTTCGACGGCGCCCGCATCGCAAGCGACAGCGCTTCGTCGAGCAGTTCACGTGGTACCGGCTTGTCGCGCAGGAACAACCGCGTCGACCGGCGTTCCCTCACTACGTCGCCGAGTTCCGTCATGGTCGTGGGACGCGCCGATCCCGGCGCTGTTCGAGTTCGTCCTCGTCGACGACGACGAGCATCGGCTGGCCAGGCGCACACACCATCGTGACGAGGAACCGCAGCGGGATATCGGAGCGGTTGTTGGCGTCCGAATAGTGGATGACGTCGCCGCCCGGCTCCCAGAACGCCTCACCGGCCTTGATCACCCGCGGCGCTTCGCCTTCCAGCTCGAAGAACATCTCGCCTTCCAGCACGTAGCCGAACGAGGGTCCGCCGGGGTGGCGATGCGGCGGAGCTCCTGCGCTTCCGGGCGGCCATTCGATTATCGAGGTCATCACCTCGGCATCGGAAGGGATGAACGGCGGTGTGACGGTCTGGATCGTCGTGATGGCCTTCATCAGATCGGCAGTGTCGAACATCGTTTCTCCTCAATCGAATTCGGATCGGATTAGCGCTTGGCCAGCCAGTCGGCGAAGCGGACGGCGCCCGTGATCTTCATGCGTCCAGACTGACGCTCACGGCCCGTGGTCGAACCCTTGAAAGTCCGTAGTCTTCCCATGGCGAGATGGGCCCACGCGCAAGCTGGGGAACGCAAAAGCCCCCGAACACTCGGCGTGTCGGGGGCGTCTGCGTCTTCTCGACGGGAGGAACTTAACCCTTGCGGGCCTTGACCGCCTCGGTCAGCTGCGGCGCGACCTTGAACAGGTCGCCGACGATACCGAGGTCGGCGATCTCGAAGATCGGCGCCTCTTCGTCCTTGTTCACCGCGATGATCGTCTTCGACGTCTGCATGCCGGCGCGGTGCTGGATCGCCCCGGAGATGCCCAGCGCGATGTACAGCTGCGGCGACACGGTCTTACCCGTCTGGCCCACCTGGAACTGGCCCGGGTAGTAGCCGGAGTCGACCGCGGCACGCGAGGCGCCGACGGCGGCACCCAGCGAGTCGGCCAATTCCTCGACCACGCTGAAGTTTTCGGCGCTGCCGACGCCGCGGCCGCCGGACACGACGACGGTGGCCTCGGTGAGTTCCGGACGATCGCCGGCGACTGCGGGCTCGCGCTTGGTGATCTTCGTTGCATTCTCGGCCTGGGCTGGCACATCGACGTTGACGACCTCGCCCGCACCTGCGGCGGGCTCAGCCTCGACGGCACCCGGGCGCACGGTGATCACCGGGGTGTCGCCGGTTACCTCGGCCTCGACCGTGAACGCGCCACCAAAGATGCTGTGGACGCCCTTGCCGCCCTCCTTGACCTCGACGACGTCGACCAGCAGGCCGGAGCCGATCCGCGCGGCCAGCCGGCCCCCGATCTCCTTGCCCTCGGCGCTGGCGGCCAGCAGCACGCCCGCAGGGGCGGCCGACTCGACCAGCGAGGCCAACACGTCCACATGCGGGGTGATCAGGTAGTTCTCCGCGTCATCGGACTCCGCGACGTAGATCTTGGCGGCGCCCGCCTCCTTCAATCCGTCGATCAGCGGCGCGGCCGTGCCCGGCTTGCCGACGACGACAGCGGAGGGCTCGCCCAGCTTGCGAGCGGCGGTGATCAGTTCCGCGCTGATCTTCTTCAGCGCGCCATCGGCGTGCTCGACGAGCACAAGTACTTCAGCCATTTGTCTTTTGTGTCTTTCGGTTCTTGGGAAAAGAAATCGGAATGATCTGCCTAGATAATTTTTTGAGCAACCAGGTACTCGGCGATCTTGGTGCCGCCGTCGCCCTCGTCGGTGACCTTCTCGCCAGCCGTCTTCGGCGGCTTCGGGGTCGACGCGGTCACCTTGGAACCGGCGTTGGCGACGCCGACCTCGTCGGCCTCGACACCGATCTCGGCCAGCGTCAGCGTCGTCACTTCCTTCTTCTTGGCGGCCATGATGCCCTTGAAGGACGGGAAGCGAGGCTCGTTGATCTTCTCGTTGACCGACACCACCGCGGGCAGCGGCGCCTCGACGGTGAACACGCCGTCATCGGTCTCGCGCTCGCCGGTCACCTTGCCGCCCTCGACGGACACCTTCCGCAGGTGGGTCAGCTGGGGCAGGCCCAAGTACTCGGCGATCACCGCGGGCACCGCACCGCCGACACCGTCGGTGGCCTCGTTGCCGGCGATCACCAGCTCGGTGCCCTCGATGGTGCCCAGCGCGCGGGCCAGCGCCCAGCCGGTCTGGATCAGGTCGGAGCCGTGCATGCCGTCATCGAGCAGGTGCACCGCCTTGTCGGCGCCCATCGACAGGGCCTTGCGGATGGCCTCGGTCGCCCGCGCGGGACCGGCTGTGAGCACCGTCACAGTGCTTTCGGTGCCGTTGGCGGCTTCCTTCTCCTTGATCAGCAGCGCCTCTTCGACGGCGCGCTCGTTGATCTCGTCGAGTACGGCGTCGGCGGCCTCACGGTCGAGGGTGAAATCGCCGTCGGTCAGCTTGCGCTCCGACCACGTGTCTGGGACCTGTTTGATCAGGACCACGATGTTCGTCATGACTCTGGTTCGTCCTCCTCGGAGAGGCCGGGCGACCGGCCTGCCTTACCACGTTTGAAGCAACTACCACCATGTTACTCGCGGGTAACTTTTGGTGGTTCGCACGAACACCATAGCTGGTCGAAGTTTGCGTTCTAGCAGCCCGTAGTCGGCGAACCGTTCGCCATTGGGCCGATCCGCGTTAGCC
>JBKOYU010000350.1:0-1918 GCA_046725575.1 Actinomycetota bacterium
ACGCAGAGGATGATCGACGCCATCCACACCCTCAGTCTGATCATGGCCATGGTGCCACTAGTGGCCATCGTCGTCTCAATCATGTTGATCAAGCCGAGGGCGGCGCGACAACGTCGACAACTTGAAGGCGATGAGCCCGGAACTCATTAGGGCCCGATACAAGAAACTCGCCCGTCAACTGGGACCTATGACCACGTTGAAACCGATGCCCCGAACGGCGACTAGGACGAATCAATCGTCTTAGGCTCGATCAGCGGTGAACGACACGGTTACGGTGTCTGCGACTTTCACCGAGCCCATCAGCATCGAGTACGGCTTGATGCCGCACTCCGATTGGCGGACGTCGGCCTGGCGCGACGCCATGCGTCGCCGAGATCTTCCACGCGCAGGTCGATCCCGCGCTCACCGGCCACACCGTGGATCTCCAGCGTGCCAGTCAGGCGGTAGCCGTCGTCCACTTTGTCGATGTCGCTGGCCTGGAAGCGGATCTGCGGGAACCGGTCAGCGTCAAGGACCCTCAACGCGTTCGACCGCGCCAGTGTCTTCTCCGGTCCTGACAGTGCCTTCACACCGCCCTCGCCGCGTAGCACCTGAAGCGAATCCACCGCGACCGCCAGTTCGGCCTCGGCGGGTTCGCCCGCGCTCCACCGGACCGTGGCCAGCCAGGTGTTCATGGCGATGGTCAGCCGGTGACCCATCTTCGCCGCCCTACCCGTGACGCCGGTGTGAACGAGCAGCTGGCCGTCCGAGGCGTCCAGGTTCCACACTGTGGCGGTCACCGGCCGAATGTAACGCCGGTGCCGAATCACGTCGGCGACAAGACTGTGGCGTTCAGCCGACCCGCCGTTGATCATCGGCTTTTCGATCATGCCCTTCTCGACACCCCACACGGTCTCCCCGGTGGATCCCGCACACCCACCTGCACGTCGATCACGTGGGCTGGAACACGCGTCTGGTCGACGGCGAACGGACCCCGACGTTCTCTCGCGCGCGGTACCTGTTCGGGGCTGCCGATATCGACTGCTGGGCGCAATCGGACGATGCCTTGCACGCGCCCGCATTCGCCGATTCTGTGCAGCCGGTGATCGACTCCGGGCTTGTCGATGCCGTGCCAGCGGACACGGCCCTCACTCGCGATGTCGAACTCAGGACAACGCCCGGGCACACCCCTGGGCATATGAGTGTGTGAATTGGCGACCGCTGCGTGATCACCGGTGACGTCGTGCACCACCCGATCCAGTTCCGCCATCCGGAGTGGACGGCGCGCGGAGACCACGATCCCGACGCGGCCCGCGCGACTCGACGCAGACTCCTCGCGGATGCTGCCGCGACGAATGCCCTTGTGCTCGGTACCCATTTCGCCGGCACCTCCCCCGGGCGCGTCCTCTCCACCGACGACGGCTACCGCTTTGCGCCCGAACCCCACACCTGACGTGTCCCACTTCGGACTCCCGCAAGCTTGTCAGCGCCGGCACCCCACTGTGGCGATCGACGAATTCCAGATACGGGAACTACGTTCTGGCGCACAGTATCCCGCCGTCGAGTGCTGACCTGACCAAGCCCCCTCTGTGACGCAATAATCGTTCCGGACGACGTACAAGACAATCGCAAGCGTCGCTCACCGCTCCGACGAGTACCCCCACAACCAATCGGTGTACTGGTAGCTCGACGTGTCCCTGGTCCGGAACAGCTCGTTGCGGGCAATGCGCCCGACACCGTCCAAGTGCCACAGCTCGCCCCACATCCGCCCGGTCGACAGAATTCGATTGCACCGCGGCGCACGCTCAGAGTTGACCCGCTTGAGGATCAGCGGCCAGGCCTGGTTGCGCCCACCCTCGGCGTAGTCGTCAGCGGCATAGTCGGCCAGGCACTTCGCGTCTTCGATCGCCATCACCGCGCCCGAAGCCAGGTACTGCAG
>JBKOYU010000334.1:0-5673 GCA_046725575.1 Actinomycetota bacterium
ACGCGTAATCTCAATGCGGCTCAGTAGTTTCCGCCTCCGACGGGAAGAGCCTGCGCATCGTGGCCGAGCCGATGATGCCAACGACGATCAACCCGATCCCGACGGCATCGGGCACAGCGTCGGACACCCACCCGACGATTCCGGTCACGAGAACGAACGGTGGCAGCCAGTCGAATATCCGCGCCCATGACTTCGACTCGCCCGTCGCGCGGTCGGGGTAGAACTCGGTGAACGATCCGGCGAAGATGACCGCCGCCAGCGGCAAAATCCAGGTGGTCCAGAAGTTGTCATTGTCACGCAGCACCGCATCGCCATACGCGCCGACGACGGCCGACACGAGAAAGGCTCCCGCCCACACGGCGGAGATCACGTAGTTGATCCGCAGGAACAGCGGCTCGTCCCAGTGCTCGCGCGGGGTGGTGTCCTTCGCGTATGCCAGCGTGAACGGCTTGCGGATCACCAGCGTCACGATTGCGAACGCGGCCAGCGCGATATTGCTCAGCTCACCGGCCCAGAGCTCCAGCCAGTCGATCATGGCATCCGACGCGACCAGCCCGAGCACCGCCAGTACGCCGAAGTAGACGACGGTGAACACCTCGAGTAGGTGCACGGGCACGCCGCGCCGCGAGCCGACCCATAGGGTTAGCAGCGCCAGGCCCAACGCGGCGGAAGCGGCCTCCTCGAACCGGCCCGGTCCGGACACCACACCCATCAACACCCACGGTGCGATCCCAGCGAACGGAGATCTGACATAGCCGTCAACGAATTTCATGAGCGGACTCTATGCGGTCGAGCCCGGCTGTGTTGCAATGTCGGCCATGTGTGACATCGACGAGATCAAGCAAGTCAAATACCGGTACCTGCGCGCGCTCGACACCAAACACTGGGACGACTTCGCCAACACACTGACGGAGGATGTGGTCGGCGACTACGACGCCTCGATCGGCGAGTCACACCACTTCACCGATCGGGAGTCCCTCGTCGAGTTCATGCGCTCGGCGATGCCGGCGAACATCATCACCGAGCACCGCGTCACCCACCCAGAGATCACAGTGAACGGCAACGAAGCGTCGGCAACCTGGTACCTACAGGACCGCGTGATCGTGCCCGATTTCAACTTCATGCTGATCGGCGCCGCCTTCTACCACGACCAATACCGCAAGACGGGCGACGGCTGGAAGATCAGCAAGACCGGCTATGACCGCACCTACGACGCGACCATGTCGACGGAGAACATCAACTTCAAGCTCAAAACCGGTCGGGCGCTTAATATTTGACGGCTACTGGGTGATCGCGATCAGCGCACCCGGCCGCAGCCAGCGCATGACCTCCACGAGGGTGCCGTCGTCGATCGCCACACATCCTGCGGTGGCACCGCCGTCGGTGGTGTGCAGGAAGAACGCTCCCCCGTTGCCGGGCACCCTGGCCTTGTTGACGCCCATCACGACTGCGTGCGCATACTGCGGGATGTCGAGGTTCTCGGTACCGCTATCCGGCGACGTGTCGAACGGGCACTGCGCCTTCTTGCACACCTGCATGGTGTTGTAGGTCGGGCTCTTCATGTCGCCGTCCCACCAGTGGTCGGAGCCGACCTGGACGTACTGCAGGCCACCGCCGGGATTCGGCGCGGTGCCGAACGCGAAGTCCAGGGTGTAGATGCCCAACGGCGTGGCCATGTTGCCGTCGTGGGTTTCGGCGGCCATCCCGTTGGCGCCGACGTGAGCGGGGATGCCGGCACGCAAGGCTTCCCATCCGGTCGGGCCGCGTTGGAAGATGTCCATCTTTGCCGATGAACCACCGGCTCCCACAACGGAAATCACCTGAGTGGCGTTGCCGACCTGCGGGGCGAACCACGGCGTGTACTCGGCGTGGGCGACGGGCGCCGCGGTCAGATAAACGGCTCCTGCGCACAGCAGGGCCAGCAGTCGGCGCACGCATTCATCGTCAGCGGTGCCGCACAGCGAGGTCAAGTAAAGGTTCAGACACGATTGGGGACCACCAGATCTGGCTACGTAGACGTCATGGAATTGCTGCCCTTGCGAGGGCGCCGGCGCGGTATCCGGCAAATCGGCCAGGGGCTGGGCACCTTGGACCGCGAGGTGTTCGAGGCCGTCGCGGAGTCGCCCAGTCCGCTGCTGGACGCCACGATGCCCCGGCTCAGCCGGGCCGCGGACCATTCGAAGCTCTGGCTGGCCATCGCAACGGTGATCGCCGCGCTCGGCGGCCCGTCGGCGCAGCGCGGCGTGACTCGCGGGGTGCTCTCGCTCGCGGCGACCAGCCTGTTCACCAATCAGGTGGCCAAGCGGGTGTGGCGTCGGCAGAGGCCTAATCGCCTGTCGGTGCCGCTCGCGCGGCGAGGCCACCGCTCGCCGACGTCGAACTCGCTGCCGTCCGGTCACTCGGCGAGCGCGGCGGCGTTCGCGGTCGGCGTCGGTCTGGAGACGCCACCGTTGGGCCTCGGGCTGGCGCTGCTGGCCGGGTTGGTGGGCCTGTCGCGGGTGGCGACCGGGGTGCACTATCCCGGTGATGTGTTCGCCGGTTTCGGCATCGGCGCAGGCATCGCGGTGCTGGGCGCGCGGGTGGTGCCGCCGGTCGCGGTGGCCAAGATTCCCGTCGCGGATCCGCTGCGGGTCGACACCCCCGAACGCCCCGACGGCGCGGGTGTGGTGTTGGTGGTCAACCCCGCATCGTCCGGCGGGACGGGCGCCCGCATCATCGACGAAGTGCGAGAGTCCTTGCCGCAAGCCGAGATTGTCGAACTAGGCGAGGACGACGATGTCGAAGAGGTCCTGCGCAAGGCGGCTGAGCGGGCGGAAGTGCTCGCGGTCGGTGGCGGCGACGGGACGGTGTCGTGCGGTGCGAGCGTGGCGGTGGAAGCAGGTGTGCCGCTGGCGGTCTTTCCCGGCGGCACGTTCAACCATTTTGCGAAGGACATCGGCTGCGACAGCGTCGGCAAGACGGTCAACGCAATCCGGCGGGGCAGCGTCGCGTGCGTCGACATGGTGTGTCTGAACGAAGGTCACATGGTGATCAACACCGCAAGCATCGGTGCATACCCCGCGTTCGTGCAGACGCGCGAGAGGCTCGAGCACAGAATCGGCAAGCCGCTGGCGGGTCTTTACGCGATGCTGCACACGCTCAACCGCGACGAGCCTGTGCGGATCGCCTACGACAACAAGACGTTGCAGACCTCGCTGTTCTTCCTCGGCAATTCGACGTATCTGCCGTCGGGATTCGCACCCTCGCGACGGACCCGAATGGACGACGGCCTGCTCGATGTCCGGATTCTGGAGACGGGCCGGCGGTTCAGCAGAGTGCGGATTCTCGCGGCGCTTGCGCTGGGCCGCCTGGAGCGCAGCCCGCTGTATCACGAGCTGCGGGTGCCCGAGTTCACCTTCAGGGCGGTGGACGGGCCGACGGTGCTGGCCCATGACGGTGAGGTCGGGACGGAGGTCACCGAGGCCAGCTTCAGCGTGCGGTATCGAGCGCTGCCGGTGTTTCGTCCGATGCCGTGACGGGCCGCGACGGCGGGATCATCAACACGCACGCGACGAAATACGCGTAGCCGAGCGACCATCCGGCGAGCACATCGGATGGATAGTGCACGTTGAGCACCACGCGGCCAACGCCGATCAGGATGACTGTTGCGGCACCGAATGCGACGAGCCACGCGCGCAGTGGGCGCGCACGACGGGAAGGACGACGATCAGCAGTGCCAGCACGCCG
Source organism: Actinomycetota bacterium (assembly GCA_046725575.1). GTDB lineage: Bacteria > Actinomycetota > Actinomycetes > Mycobacteriales > Mycobacteriaceae > Mycobacterium. The sequence continues at coordinate 3,727 of JBKOYU010000334.1, forward strand.
ACCATGACGCCCCAAGGCGTGACCGGACGGAAACGAGGTCGAGGGTGCGGTGACCAACGCGGTGGCCGGGCGGGGACGGCTGGCCGCGTATTTGGCGATTTCGGTGATGATCCCAGCCAACTCGACGCTGATCACCAGGAACATTCCGACGCGAACGTTGCGGCGCACCAGCGCAAAGATGATGACGGCGAGGGCCAGCAGGCGGAAGGCGGTCGGTCCGAGCACGGTGCAGAACACGTTCCACGTTGTCACCCAGCCAGGGTGAGCGGCGCTGTAGCGATGCATCGCCTCCAGCCATGACGAGTCAACAATTGTCAGCCAGTTCCACTGCAACGCATAGCCGATCCACATCAGCGCACACACCGCTACGGCCAGGATCGCCGACACGATCAGCCAGGTCTTGCGCGGTGTCACCTCACCAGCTGTACCACCTGTATCGGCCTCGAAGCCGCGAGGGGCCGTTAGGGTGACTGGACATGGCTGTGTTTCTGCGCAAGTTGCTGCGGATCGGCGGGCTGCCCGACGAGTTGCGCGCCGGGGTCGAGGCCGAGGGCATCATTCATCTCGCCGAATATGTTCCGGTCACCCGCCGGTTCACCGGTCGGGTTCCCGGCATGCGTTCGGCGGGCAGCATCTCGAGTTATGTCGGCTCACTGGTGCTGACGAACCAGCGGGTACTCGGCACGTTGTCGACTGTGCCCAAGTTGGCCGGCCGCACCATTGATGTGCGCTGGGACGCGCAGCAGGCGGGGGCCGTCAAGGCCGAGCTCTCCGAGACCGGTCTGCTGCTTGAGGTCGACGTCGCCGAAGTCGATTCCCGCTGCACGGGGCATCTCTCGCTGCACTACAAAGACGCACTGCCCGAGGATGTGCTCATGCGGCTGCCCCGTCGATCCCTGGCCTTCGACGTGCCGCCCGAGTATGTGTTCCGCGCGGTCGGAGTTCCGTACCACCCGTAGCGCTGCGAAAACCGTTAGAACGGTGGGGGTTTGTTGCGTTCGGCGATGTAGTCGTCGTTGAGTTTGCGTTCGGCTTCGATGCGGCGGGCGAGGTTTTCGGCTCGGGTGCGTCGGCGCCTGGGCATCATCGCGCCGCGATCACTGCTTGGCCAGACTGTGGGTTCGTGTCCGGGTGCCCACAGGGTGGCGGTGGGTTGGCACAGGGCGGGGAACAGCGCGGCGCTGCCGGGTTTGGTGGTGTAGGTGTGCCCGGTTGGTGAGGTCAAGATGAGGGTGCCGTCGGGCAGTTGCTGCTCACGCCAACCGCCCACACCACACCCAAAGGTTTTCAATAGGTGGTGAAAACGGCAGTAGCACTTGGTATTCGAGGCATGCGTGGGCCCGAGCGGATACGGCACGGTGTGATCAATATCGCAGCCATAGGCGGGTCTGTCGCAGCCCGGCCACCGACAGGTCAGATCCCGGCACCGCACAAAATCGGCCAACGCCCGCGACGGGGTGTAGCGCGGCTCGGGCGGCGCATCACCGGGATGGCGAATCTCGCGCACGCTGGCGCGCCCCATGATCGGGCCCAGCAGCGGTGCGGGCAGCACCCCACCACCAACGACGAACGCCGGCGGTGCGCCGGCGAGCTCGGCCACCGACGCGGGCACGAAGGCAGGCGGCGGCGTGGCGTGCTCAGCCACCGGCGCGGGCGCGATCGGCGCGGCATCGTCATCGGGCTCGGCGATGACCGCAGGCTCATCCTCGTCACGCGCTGTGGCTGGCGCCGGGACGAAAGCAGGCGGCGGCACGGCCTGCTCGGCAGCAGGCGCGGCGGCCGTCTCGGGATCATCGACATCACGCTCTGTGGTCGGCTCAGGCCCGAAGGTCGGCGCGGGGTCTTCGACCATAGGCGTGTCGGGCGGCGTCGGGTCGGGCGGCGGGGTGGTCGCGGTGGTTTCGGCGCGGGCGGCCTCGACGGTGTCGGCCTGGGCCACCACGTGGA
>JBKOYU010000353.1:0-2788 GCA_046725575.1 Actinomycetota bacterium
GTATCGGCTGCTCGACAGCGGCGACATGGGCCCTATGAACTCACCGATCGGCTTGTCGCTGGCCTTCACGGGCTACCTGGCCATCGCGTTCCTGCACGACAACGGTGCGTTCTCGATCGCGTTCACCCACGACGGCGCCGATAAGCGACTGCGCCTGTTACGCCGTGACGAGGTGTTCGACGACGCTGTGCGTGCCATTCCGCTGCTGTCGGAGTGGATCGATTCCGCACGCGCACAACCTCTTTCGCGAGCCCTGCCCGGCGGCCGGCTGTACAACACCTACCGCGGACAGCTCGACGCCGCGGGTCGACCGGCGCTGCCCGGCCTGATCTCAGTCGGTGACGCGGTGTGCACGACGACCCCGCTGGCCGGGCGCGGGGTGACGCTGGCGCTGCTGCAGGCACGGGAACTCGTCGGCATCCTCGACCGGCACGAGTGTGATATCACCACGGCGACAAAGGAATTCGATCGCTGGTGCCTCGAACACATTCGACCGTGGTTCGACGACCACCGCTACACCGACACGGATCGGGTGCGCCGATGGTCCGGCGGGGACGTCGATCTCGGCCGTCGGCTGCCGTCCGATCTGATCGTGGCGGCGGCCGGAGCCGACGCTGCGCTGACGGACGTCATCGCTCCCTACACCACCATGGACGCCCTGCCCGCCAGCCTGGCAGCGGCCCACCCCCGGGCCAGGGAGATCTATGCGGGCGGCTGGCGGCCGCCGGTGCCTGACGGTCCGACGCTTGCGGAACTCAGTGAGGTGGTGTCCAGGACACCGGCAGCCGCTTGATGCCGTGTATGAACGGCGACAGCAGCCGCGACGGCTCCTCCGTCGCCTCGATGTCGGGTATCTGGTGGTGCAATTCCTCGAATGCGACGCTGATTTCGCGGCGGGCCAGGTTGGCGCCGAGGCAGAAGTGCGCACCACCGCCGCCGAATCCCACGTGGGGATTCGGTGTGCGGGCCACGTCGAATCTCCAGGGATCGGCAAACTTGGTCTCGTCGCGATTGGCTGAGACGTACCACAGCGTGGCCTTGTCCCCGGCCGCCATCTTCGTGCCGGAGAGCTCGATGTCTTCGGTCACCCTTCGCCGCATGTAGATCACCGGCGACGCCCAGCGCACGATCTCCTCCACCGCGGTTGGCGCGATCTCGTCGTAGTTGGCCCACCATTTCGCGCGTTCGTCGGGAAACCGCGTGAGCGCGAGCACGCCGTGGCTGATCGCATTGCGGGTGGTCTCGTTTCCGGCCACCACGAGCAGGATGAAGAACGACGCGATTTCAGCCGACGTGAGCCGCTCACCGTCGACTTCGGCCTGAACCAGCGAGGTGGTCAGGTCGTCGCTGGGGTTGACGCGACGGTCCTCGGCCAGGGCGGTGGCGTACGCACCGATGTCCATCGCCACCTTCACGAACTCTTCGTAGTCCATCGCGATATCGGGATCGCCGAACCCGAGAATCACGTTCGTCCAGTGGAAAATGCGTTGATGGTCGTCCTCGGGGATGCCCATCATGTCGCAGATCACCTGCAACGGCAGCAGGCCGGCAAGCTCCGTCACCATCTCACCCCTGCCATCCGGATGCGCGGCGATCATCGCCTCGATGTTGCGGCGCGCGCGGTCTCGAACCGACGCCTCGGTGCGGGCCACGACTCTAGGGGTGAACGCCCTGCTCACGATGTTGCGCAGCCGCAAGTGCTTGGGGTCGTCCATGACGATCATCGACCCGAAGTACTCCGACAGATCCGGGTTGGCGTCGCTGACGACGATGCTCGGACTCGAACTGAACAAGTGCGGATGGCGGCTGGCGTACCAGACGTCGTCATGCCTGGTCAGTGCCCAATGCCCGACGTGATCGTCAGTGGCCGGTGACTCCAGCGCGGGATGAAACGAGATCGGCGCCTCGCGGCGCAACGTGGCGAACGCACCGTCGCGCAGGTCGTCGTCCAGGCTCCAGAACTTCCAGTCGCCGAGGTCGATGTCGGACAAGGGCACATCCGGGGGAGCTAAACCGTTCACCCGAGTCGCGATACCCACGTCCCCGAGCGTAGGTTGGAGCCCCGCCGCCGTCACGGATTTCTGAAACATGTTCCAATTGGCGATCCGGCGTGAGAGCACCGAACAGTGCGCAACCCATATGCAGGGGAACCCTTTACGACGTCCGACGAGGAGATCGCGGAGGCGTTGCTGGACGTCAGCATCCCGACGCTGATGTTGTCGCTGGTTCCTGCTGTTCTGGCCCGGCTGCGAAAAGGGCCTGGCCGCCGCTTACGTCGACGCTGAGTACCCGGACCAGCAGAAGGCCGTCAGCGAGATCAACGAGATCACCCGAATCATGTTCACCGAATGGATCAGCAGCCAGGTCGGCGACGATGCCGAGCTGCTGGCAAAGGTGGTGCCCGACTACCCGGCGACGGGCAAGCGCACCTGCAGGACAATGGCAGCTGGCTGCGCACCCTGACCCGCGACAACGTCGAGTTGGTCAGGACGGGCATCGACCGCATCGCACAAGACGCGGTGGTCACGGAGGACGGCACCCGTTACCCGGCCGATGTCATCGTGTATGCCACCGGATTTCAGGCCAACAAAATCCTGTGGCCGATGACCATCATCGGACGGGGCGGCGAAATCCTCGGCGAGCGTTGGGGGGAGCGCCCGACGGCCTACCTGGGCATCATCACCATTCCCCGATACCCCAATTTCTTCTGCATGTACGGTCCGGGCACCAACCTCGCGCACGGCGGCAGCCTGATCTTTCACTCCGAGTGCCAAATGCGTTACATCAC
>JBKOYU010000428.1:0-10242 GCA_046725575.1 Actinomycetota bacterium
CGATCCTCACTCGCGATCGTCTTCGGGTGTTCATACGCGATCTGCCTTCTCCTCTGGCTGGCGCCTGACGTCCTGGGGGCACCTCCCGCCCGCAGGGCAGGGGGACAGACGCTGCGTCAACCGCTCGAACTCGTCGCCCCACCCGGAGTTGTCGGTGCGCGCCAAGCCGCCCAGCTCGACGCTTACCGTACCTGGACCTGCGGGTGTCAGCCGAACCCAGACCCGGCGCCGCCGCACCACCAGGGACACCAGCAGACCGGCCATCATCGTCAGCGCAAACACCAGCACCCATATCTGGGCGGGATCGTGCGAAACCTGCACGTTGATGAACGGCACCGCGCCGTCGAACCGGACGATCGTGCCGTCGTCGAGGCGGGTGTCTTGGCCGGCGCGCAGGTTGACCCGTGCCTTCTTGGTGAGACGCTTCTGTTCGATGAGCTTCGGGTCCAGCGAGAAGAGCGACTGCGGCCGACCGGTGTCCAGGCCGGTGTCACCCTTGTAGATGTCGACGGCCACGGCCGGGTTGTTCAGCGCCGGGAAGCTCGACGACAGCAGCGTGCCGTCGAGCTGTTCGGTCGGCGCAAACAGTCCCTGGATGGCGATCTGGTTCTTACGGCGCTCGTCGGGATCGGGGTAGCTGCCGCCGGGCGGGTCGAACCGCATCGCGCCCGACGACAGGAAGGTGGTCTGGTCTTCGGGTCGGAACTGCAGCGTCTGCGTGCGGGTCTGCCCGTCGGGGAAGGTGACGGTGAACGTGGGGGCGTAGCCGTGGCCCTGCAGGTAAACGCGGTCACCGCCGACGCGCAGCGGCTCATTGACCTTCAGGTGGTAGGGCCGCCAGGCGTCGGTGCTGAGGTCGGAGCCGGCCTGGTAGTCGATGTTGGCGGCGAACGACACGGCCTGACCGGTCGGCAGATAATGCGCCTGGAAGTCGTTGACCCGCAAGCAGATCGGATACAGCGACGTGCCGTCCACGGTGTTGCCGGCCCGGAACGAGTCGAACGCCGCGGGCGACGCTGAGCAGAACCCGGGGCCGCTGTCGGCGATGACGATGACGTTGCCTTCGTAGCCGAAGAGCTTTCCGGCGGCCACGGCGACGAGCAGGCCGAGCAGCGAGAAGTGGAAGACGATGTTGCCGAACTCGCGCAGATAGCCCTTCTCGGCGGAGATCTCGACGGTGTCGCCGCTGTGCCTGGTGGTCCGACGCCAGCCGCGCAGATGCCCGGACACTTCTGCGGCGACGGTGTCGGGATCGCCGGCGACCTCGGCGCTGTGGTGCTTGGGCAACCGACTCAGGTTGCGGGGGGCGGCGACGGGCGTGGCCCGCAGGCTGCGAGCGTGCTCGATCAGTCGCGGAGTCAGGCAGCCCACCAGCGAGACGAACAGCAGCGCATAGATGGCCGTGAACCAGAAGCTGGAGAACACTTCGAAGGCCTGCAGCCGGTCCAGCCAGGGCCCGATGGTGGGATGTTCGGCGATGTACTGCTCGACCTTGAACTCGTTGAGGCTGCGCTGCGGCAGCAGGGCACCGGGGATGGCGCCCAGCGCGAGCAGGAACAACAGCACCAAGGCGGTACCCATCGACGTCAGGGTCCGCCAGGTGTTGCGCATCAGCGCAAGCTGGGCCCACGCGCGAGCTGGGGAACGCAAAGGTCCCCCGACACGCCGTGTTTCGGGGCCTTTTGCGACTGCTCGCGAGGAAACGTTCGTCATATCGGCAAAGTCACATCACTGACGAATGCGTCGCGCACCCAGGACACGAAGTCGCTCCACAGCCCGGTCACCAGCGCGGCGCCGACAAGGATCAGCAGCACCCCGCCGAAGATCTGGATGCCGCGGGTGTGCCGGCGCAGCCAGCCCAGGCCCTGCACGGCGCGCGCCGAGCCAAAGGCCAACAACACGAACGGGATTCCGAGCCCGACGCAGTACGCGATCACCAAGGCGACACCACGGGCCACGCTGGCGCCGTCGGTCGCCGACGCCACCGCGATCACACCTGTCAGTGTGGGGCCGAGGCACGGTGTCCAGCCCAGTCCGAAGACCGCGCCGAGCAGTGGTGCACCGCCAAGTGTGGAGATCTGCCGCGGCGTGAACCGGGCCTCGTGCTGCAGCGCCGGGATGAAGCCGACGAACACCAGGCCCATCACGATCGTGACCACCCCGCCGATGCGTTGCAGCAGAAGCTGGTTGCTGATCAGCGTGGTCGTCATGCCCAACACGGCGACGGTGCCGAGTACGAACACCGTGGTGAACCCGGCGACGAACAAGGCCGCCGCCCCGACGACGCGCCAGCGGGTTCGGACCGCGGCCGTAGGAGTGCGATTTGTGGAGCGGGACCCGCGCTCACCGCGGCTTACGCTCCACAAATCACCGGGCTGCTCGTCCACGCCCACCACGGCGGCCAGGTAGGACAGGTAACCGGGGACCAGCGGCACCACGCACGGCGACGCGAACGAGACCAGCCCGGCCAGCACGCACACGCCGAACGCCGCCAGTACCGGTCCGGCGGCCGCGATTTCGGTGAAGCCCGTCATGTCTTCGGCTCCGCCTCGGCCGCAAGCCTTTCCACGACCGGCTGCAGATCTTCGGCGAGCAGTTCGCGAAGGAACACCGCGGCGACCCGGTGCTGGCGGTCCAGCACGACCGTGGACGGGATGACGGTGGTCGGGTACCTGCCGCCGAACGCGATCATGGTCCGCATCGGCGGGTCGTAGATCGACGGGAACGTGACCTTGCGGTCGACGATGAAATCTTGTGCGGCGTCGCGGTTGTTGTCGCGAACGTCGATGCCAAGGAATTCAACACCGACGCGACGCGTCTTGTCGTACAGCTTCTGCAACTGAGTGATCTCGGTGCGGCACGGTCCGCACCACTGCCCCCACACATTGATCACCACGACCTTGCCGGTGAAGGCGTCGAGCGAGATCGTCTTGGCGGGGTCCATCAGCTCGGGCCCGGCCAACTTACCTGGGCGGCCACGGCTTTCGGGCGGATCGTAGAAGATGTCGGTCTTGCCGCCGGGTGCCACGAACTCGAAGGTGCCGCCCTGCGCGACGGCGTCGTCACCGGTGGAGCAACCAGCAAGCGCGACCATCGCCGCGCTTGCCAGGGCCGCCAGCCGCTTCACTGCCCGGCCAGCTCCGAGTATCCCCAGCCGACACAGGAGTCGCCATGGAAGTAGAACGAGGTCAGCGAGGCCAGGTTGCACATGCGTCGGGTCGGGAAGTGATGCAGATTGTGACCCGTCATCGACCGACGGAGCGTTTCGACGGGCAGCTGGTGACTGACGCACACCGCCTCGTGACCCGCCGCCTTGATCCTTGCCCGGTTCAGCGCCGCCGTCATTCGTGCCGCGATCTCGCGGTAGGGCTCGCCCCATGACGGCGTGCGCGGATTGCGCAGATACCACCAGTTGCGGGGATCGCGCAGGGCGCCGTCGCCGGGCGAGACTCGTTGGCCCTGAAAGATGTTCGTCGATTCGATCAGGCCGTCGTCAGTGTCGACCGCGAGGCCGAGCCGGGTCGCGATCGGCTCGGCGGTCTCCTGCGCGCGCTCCAGCGGCGAGGCGACCACGTAGACGATGTCACGCAGCGCCAGCCAATCGGCAACCGCCTGTGCCTGCGCCCATCCCCGTTCCGACAGGTGGTAGTCGGGCAGTCGGCCGTAGAGGATCTTGTCGGGGTTGTACACCTCGCCGTGCCGCATCACGTGCACGATCGTCTTCTCGGTCATGTCAGCTTTGTCGCTTCCGCGGCAGCGCGGGCGGCGCCGGGCAGGGCATCTGCAATGCGCTCGAAGGCCTCGTCATCCAGAGCGGTTGAGACGAACCATGTTTCGAATGCACTCGGCGGCGGGTAAACGCCGGCGTCGAGCAGGGCGTGGAAGAACGGCGGGAAGCGCCATGTCTCACTGGCGCGCGCGGCCGCGAAGTCGTGGACGGGCTCACCGGTGAAGAACACGCTCAGCATGTTGCCTGCGCGCTGAACCTGGTGTGCCACATCGGCTTCCGCCAATGCCTGGCCGAGCAGCGCGGCCAGCCGGTTGGCGTTGGCGTCCAGCGCGGCATACGCGGCGTCGTCAGCAGCGCGCAGCGTCGCCAGGCCTGCGGCCATGGCGACCGGGTTACCCGACAGGGTTCCGGCCTGATACACGGGCCCCAGCGGCGCGAGTCGCTCCATCACGTCGGAGCGGCCGCCGAACGCGGCGGCGGGCAGCCCACCGCTCATCACCTTGCCGAAGGTGAACAGGTCGGCGTCCACGGGATCGACGCCGTACCAACCGGATCGGCTGACCCGGAAGCCGGTCATCACCTCGTCGGAGATGAGCAGCGCGCCGTGGTCGGCGGTGATGCGGCGCAGCGCCGCGTTATACCCCGGCAGTGGCGGAACGGTGCCCATATTGCCCGGGCTGGCCTCGGTGATGACGCAGGCGATCTCGTCGCCGAACTGTCCGAACACCTCTTCCACGGTGGGAATGTTGTTGTACGGCAACACGATCGTGTCGGCGGTGGCGGTGCCGGTCACTCCCGGCGACGACGGCAGGCCCAGCGTCGCGACACCCGATCCCGCGTCGGCCAGTAGCGCGTCGCTGTGACCGTGGTAGCAGCCGGAGAACTTGATGATCTTGGCGCGTCCGGTGTAACCACGAGCCAGCCGGATCGCGCTCATGGTGGCCTCGGTGCCGGAGTTGACCATGCGCAGCCGCTCGACCGGTGCGATGCGGCCGATGATCTCGGTGGCCAGCTCGGTCTCCGACGGCGTCGGCGCGCCGAACGACAGACCATCGGCAGCGACGCGCTGTACCGCGTCGACGACGGCGGGGTGGGCGTGGCCGAGGATCATCGGCCCCCACGAGCACACCAGGTCGACGTAGCGGTTGTCGTCGGCGTCGGTCAGCCAGCATCCCGCCGCAGAGGTGATGAACCGCGGGGTGCCGCCGACCGAGCTGAAGGCCCTCACCGGCGAGTTCACCCCGCCGGCGATGACGGCGCACGCATCGGCGAAGAGCTTCGCGGAGACGTCGGTGCTGGACATGGCCACCAGTGTCCCAGCTGGCCCAAAGGCGTCAACTACAGGGTGTAGTCGTCAGCCCCTTCGGGTGAGTGCGAACACCGGGTGGTCAGCGGGCTCGGGCAGCCGGCGGAATTGGTCGTCGACGTACTTGCCGACCTTCGCCTTGTAGGCGTCGAGTATGGGTTTCCTCGCGTCGACCGGCGTTTCGGCGGCCGCGTAGTCAACGCCGCCTAGCTTGATGTCCGGGTTCGCCCGCACATTCTTCACCCACGCCGTTTCGCCATACGCGGACACCAAGTACTTGACTCCGTCGACCTCGATCGGGGTGACCGGGATCTTTTGCGGCTGCTTGCTGACGCGTCTGGTGACGATGAGCGTCTCGAACGGACCGAAGCTGAAGGTCATCGCGATTTTGTTGAAGATCGTCCGGGTAAACCACGGAGGCTTGAGGTAGACCATCAGCTACGAGTTTGATGGGTTTCATGCAACTACCGCAATGGCTGGCGCGGTTCAACCGGTACTTCACCAACCCGATCCAGCGGCTGTGGGCTGGGTGGGCACCGGGCATGGGAATCCTCGAGCACGCCGGCCGCAAATCGGGCAAGGAGTACCGGACCCCGTTGAACGTGTTCCCCACCGCGGATGGGGTGGTCATTGTGCTGACGTACGGGCCGAACCGCGACTGGCTGAAGAACATCACCGCCGCCGGCGGCGCCCACATGAAGACCCACGGCAAGACCATCGAACTCGTCGACCCGATTGTGGTGCCGAAGGCAGACGCGGCGCAGTCGGTCAAGGGTCTCTGGCGGCCGCTCGTCGCGCGGCTGCCGTTCGAACAGGCGGTTGTGCTCAAGCGCGCCGCCTGACGTCACTCCAGGGTCAGCGTCGGCCGCGACGCCAGCTCGTCGGCGCGTGAGGTGTCCTTGAGGTCGACGCCGGAGCGGCCCAGCCGTCGCGCGCCGGCGATCAGCGCCGCCGTCACCCGCGCGGCGTCGGCGTACCCGAGGCCGTCTGGCGGGGGGATATTAGAGATGCAATTGCGATCGGCGTCGCTGCGTCCGGGTCGCGGCTGGTGGGTGAGGTAGATGCCGAGGCTATCGGCGACCGACAACCCCGGTCGCTCACCGATGACCATGATCAGCGTGCGTACCCCCATCTGCGCGCCGATGTGGTCACCGAGCGCCACCCGCGCCTGGGTGGCGATGACCGGCGCGGCGATCGAGCAGGACCGTCAGGCCCATCCGAGACGACGCCGACTGCTCACCTACATCGTGCCGCAGACGTGATCCACTACGCGGTCAGTCAAGCCGCCCTCGAAGTGGCGATCGATCCGGCGATCCACGAAGGCGCAATTACGGTCGAACCGATTCATAACCCGGTCATTGATGCGACCGATCTGTGTGTTGACGTGGTCAACGATGCGACCGATCTGTGTATCGACGTGGTCGACGATGCGAACGATGACCTGATGCGGATCGGGATTTGGGGTATCGGCTTGGGCTGTACCGGAACCGAGGCCTAACCCTGCCGCTGCGAGCGCCGCCGCAATCGCAGCTCCACTGGCGAATTTCTTGTTGGTTGCGAATCGGATAGTCATGGTCACTCCTAGCGAAATGCCCCGACCTGATAAAGGCACGATGTGCGGCCGAACGCGGTTCAAACGCCGCTGGCAAAATGTTTTTGCCGTGAACGTCAATAGCGACTGGCTTAGCGTCGTGGCCGCACGCGGGCCCGGATGGGCCCTTTGGCGACCGTGGTGAACGGCACGTCAACGGGGAAATCTGGGTCCACTGAACGGATTTCGAAGGAGCGGACGATGGTTCCGAGCGCGAGGGTCGTCTCCAACATCGCGAAGTGTTCACCGATACACGAGCGCGCGCCGGCGATGAACGGGATGAATTGCCATCGGTCGCGGCCTTTGGAATTTTCCGGGCTGAATCGGTCGGGATCGAAGACCAACGGTCGGTCCCACAGCGCGGGATCCCGATGCAGGGCATAGATTCCCACGACCATCAGGCTGCCCGCCTCAACGCGGTACCCACCAACGGCCATGTCGCGCATCGCCAGCCGAGCGACCCCGGCGGCGGGCGGCTGCAACCGCAGCGCCTCGCGCATCACCTGGACGGTGTATCCGAGCCGGGGCACATCCTCTGGCGTCAGCTCACGATCGCCGATCTCGGCGGCCTCCGCCGCGACGCGGTCCTGCACGTCGGGATGGTGCCCCAATATCCACAACGAATAGGTGAGCGCCGTCGCGGTGGTGTCGTGGCCGGCCAGCATGAAGATCAACATGTCGTTGCAGATGTCGTCGTTCGAGAGCGACCGGCCGGTTTCCGGGTCGGTGGCCGCGATCAGCGCGTGAACGAGCGGTGCATCACGGGTCGGATCCGCGCGGCACGCCTGCAGCATCTCGTTGGTCACCTTGCGCATCGCGGCGACGGCGGCGCGGGCGCGGCGGCGTGCCGGCGTCGGTAGCCATCGCGGTGCGCGCACCGGCCGCAGCGCGCGGTCGGTGGTGTAAGAGGACGCGACGTGCATTTGTTGTGCGATGACGTCTGCGCGCTCGTTGAGATCGACACCCAGAACGGAGCGGCCCAGAGACTGCATCGTCAGCCGCCGACATTCGACGTCGAGGTCGATGTCACCGCCGCCACGCCAGCGATCGACGAACTCCTGCGCGGCCCGGGACATGTAGCCGCCGAAATTGCAGACGTTGTGTTTGGTGAACACGGGTTGCAGTGCACGCTTGCGCGGCCGCCACAACTCGGTGGGCAGGACGAACAAGCTGTCCCCCGCCATGTCCCGCACTTCCTCATGAACGATGCACCGCTCCGAGACAGCGTCGTTGCGACCCACCACATCACGGATGCCCTCTGGCGAAGTGACCGCCACAATCGGCGGAAACAGCCACTTCGGCCCGAACTCGATCCGCGATATGTGACCGCCGGCGTCGCGTATCACTTCTTGCCCCGTGTCGAGAGTCCGCACCAACTTCACCAGGTGCCGAAGCGGCAGCGGGTTCTTCGGCGCCAACGGCAGTGCACGGACGTCGGTGGTCGTCACCATGGCAATGAGAATCGCGCCACGTGTGCCCGGCCGCAAGAGCGGCGCGCTACTCAGTGCGTCGGCCTCATGCCGGACCTCGAAGATTTGTGCTCCAGCGGCAAGGTTCGACGGTCGGCGTGTGCCGAGCGCTATCGCCGCAATGAGTTCATCCGGTTAGGCGCGCACTAAGCGGACCAGCTCAGTACCTCACCCTCGCCTTTCGTCATCACCGCGCCGGGCATGACCCGCAGCCGATATGGGCTCAGCCGCAGCGCGGCGAACTGATCCGATGTCGGCCCGTCGGCCCACATCGGGATGATGGACGGGTCATAGCCCACCGGAGCGGGACCGGTCGCGAACTTGTTCCAGACCGCGGCTCGCGTCTCGTCGTCGTGATACCACTCGACCAAGCACTCTGCGGTGCAGGTGTCGTGGGTCGTGGTCCAGTAGCTGACCGCCATTTCGGGGTGAACGGCGAGGTGCGCCCTCTTGACCGGGCTGGGCACCGTGGCGATCCAGCCGAATAGGTCGGTGCCGTCCCACTCCCAGATCGGATGCAGGATGCGGGTGCGGGGCCGACCGTTTTCGTCGACGGTGGCGACCGAGGCCCACACGATCGAGTGGGCCATCTCGATGAACGCGGGCGCGATTCGCTCAAGCGGTGTCACGCCTGTCAACCCTAGGCACTGCGACGAGCGCCCGGGTTCGAAGCGTCACTCCTCTTGCTTCTTGCGGAATTCCTCCGTGTTGCGAAATTCGACCTTGCCCTCCTCGGCGGAGGTCTCGGTCTTGCCCTTGTCCTTCTCATCGACCCAGTCGGTGATCGCGGTTCCTGAGACCGTTCCCCCGCTGCCGGGCAACGTGGTGGTCGGGCGCTCCTCGTCGTAGGCCCTCGCCATTTCCTCGGCCTGATCCTTGTGCTCTTCGGTGACTTCTGGCTTTTCAGTGCGTTGTTGTTGTTCGGTACCCATGCCGTAGGACTGCCCGGTGATCCCGTCACGAAACGCAGGGCAGCTAACCAGCCGGCACGGCCCGCAGCGCGACAGGCAGGCTGGGCAGAAAGTGCTTGGTGGCGAAGGCGCGAATGTCGTCGGCGGTCTCCAGCGGTTGCCCGCTGGGCAGCAGCAGCGCCATCGCCGCGTACAGCAGGACGGTGTCGGCCAGCTCGGTGATGGCCTGCTCCCCAATCCGTTCGGCGAACCCGGTCGGAAAGATCACTCGCAGCGCTTCGGCCATCCGCTCGATTGCGGCGGCGTAATGCCGTCCGGCCAGCTCGATCACCAAGCCTGGCTCGTCGGTGATCATCCGATCGAGAACCCGGTGGCGACGAAACTTCAGTATCGACAGCGTGAATGCTTCGACGTATTAATTCGATTGCGGCCCAGCCTGTTTCAACTCGGCAGCGATGTCGGCGAACAACCGGACGTTTTCCCTCTCGATGACCGCTGCGACAAGCTCGTCCTTGTTGGCGAACCGCCGGTAGATGGTCGTGCGGCTGACCCGCGCCCGACGCGCGACATCATCGAGGGCCACCCGCCGAAAGCCATGCCGCTCGAACTCGACGACGGCGGCGTCGAGGATTGCTTCCAGGGTGGGATCAGCCCCGTGCATAGCCCTTTAGGGCATAGCCGTTGTAGCGCAGCCGCATTGGCAGATGATCCCACACCCAATTCACGGGTCGCGAACGCCAGAATGCTGCGAAGCGCTGATAGCGACGCTCCTGGCGGTCGCTCCAGGGCAGACCGAGAAGGTCGCGGGCACGCGGCGGCAGGCCGCCCGTCGTCAGGAATGCGGCCACCGGATTGAACGCGGGCGCGATGAGTCGCCACAGCGCCGGCGACACCGCCTTCGGGCGGGGGAAGCCCTTCGTCACATAGCCAACGCCGTACTTCGCGGTCGGGTGCGCGACAACGATCTCGTCCATCATCCGGTCCCAATAGCGTTCAAACTCGGCGTAATTCGCCGGCATCGGCCGGTCACTGACACCGTAGCGGCGGTACCAGGTCTTGGATTCGAGGTAGATCTGTTCCTTCTCGGCTTTGGTCAACCGCTTCACGAAGGTGTCGGCGAAGTACAGCACCTGCTCGACGAATGTGGCGTGCGCCCAGAAGTAGGTGTCCGGGTCGAGCGCGTGGTAGCGACGGCCGTCGGGCATATCGCCCTTGACGTGATGGTGGAAGTCGCG
>JBKOYU010000853.1:0-4581 GCA_046725575.1 Actinomycetota bacterium
GCACGAGACCTTCGCCTCCGGCGGGCAGTCGTAGGACGCGACGGCCTTCAGGCCGCGCAGGGTCGGCAAGATGGTGGCGGCGAACTGCTCGTCGTTGAGAAACTCCGGGTTGGCCCCGGTGACTTCGCTGACCAGGCTAAGCAGCTCGCGGTCGGAGCCCTGCAGATCGCTGCCGTGACGCATCCGGCCGGGTGCGGCGGACGCCGACGCGAACAACGCCACGATGGGATTGCCGACCTGCTCGAAGCGCAGTGCAACCTCGAAGGCCAGCAGGGCCCCCATGCTGTGCCCGAAGAACGCCACCTGACTCGCCGGAGCTTTGGCGGGCTTGAGCATCGTGCAGAGCCGGTCGGCCAGCTCCGGGATACTCGTGTATTGCGACAAATCCTTGCCGGTGCGCTTGCCGGGATATTGGACCGCCACACATTTGGTGCCGCCGCTGAACGCCCTGGCGAAGGGCACGTAGAAATCCGCCGAGCCGCCGGCGTGGGGAAAGATGTAGAGCCGCGGCGCGACCTTCGTATGGTCGTGCTCTGTAGTCACGGGCCTCACGGTAGATGGGGGCGGCGCCGGCGGCCAGGATTCCGCGCTGTCAGTTCCCGAGCGGGCGGTCGACCTTCAGCAGCCCGTCCACCGTTGCGGGCGGCGACCAGCGTGACGTCCGGGTCGATGAGAAAGACGGCGGGCAGCCCGCAAACCAGCGGAACTGCAGGCGCTACCTGACCTGGGCCGGATACTGCGACCACCGACCCGTCCAGGGCGGTGAACGCGGTCGGCTCGATGAACTCGCCCGCTGCCAGCCGGCTTAGATCGGGATCAGGCCGTGCTTGCGCTGCACGCGGCTGATCTGCTTGTCCCGCAGCAGCCGCAGCACTGACGCAGCAGCAGCCTGGTCTGGTGCAGCTCGATGACAGCGTCGACGAACCCGCGCTCGGCGGCGATGTACGGAATCGCCATGTTGAGGTTGTCGACGATTTTGACCGATGATCGCAATCCTTCAGCAACATCACAGAGCGACGCAGCGACGTCGCCGAACCGGTGTAGACAGGCAGCAACTCGGCACAAGCACACCTCTTCCGGACAAAACTTGACACATGTAAAGTTTGGCCACGTGGACAGAATCAGGGGGAAGACCATCGCGATCACCGGCGCCGCCCGCGGCATCGGCTTCGCGACCGCCAAGGCACTGCTGGCTCGCGGCGCGAGGGTCGTGATCGGCGACAGGGACTTCGCCCTGCAGGAGTCGGCCGTCGCCGACCTCGGCAAGCTCGGCCAGGTCTCCGGCTATCCGCTCGACGTCACCGACCGTGAATCGTTCGCGACCTTCGTCGACAAGGCGCGCACCGACGGCGGCGGCCACATCGACGTCCTGATCAACAACGCCGGCGTGATGCCGATCGGCCCGTTCCTCGACCAGTCGGAGCGGTCGATCCGGTCCTCGATCGAAGTCAATCTCTACGGTGTGCTCACCGGATGCCAGCTGGTGCTGCCGGCATGATCGCCTGGCGCAGCGGCCACATCATCAACATCGCTTCGCTGTCCGGACTGATCCCCGTTCCGGGGCAGGTCGTCTACGTCGGCGCCAAGTTCGGTGTGGTCGGACTGACCACCGCGTTGGCCGATGAAATGGCGGCGCATGGCGTCGAGGTGTCTGTGGTGATGCCGCCGTTCACCAACACCGAACTGATCTCGGGCACCAAGAGCGGCGGGGCCATCAAGCCGGTGGAGCCCGAAGACATCGCCGCGGCCGTCGTCAAGACGCTCGACAAGCCGAAGACACACGTGTCGGTTCCGGCGCCGCTGCGGTTCACAGCGCAGGCCGCGCAGATGCTGGGTCCGCGCGGAAGGCGTTGGCTCAACAAGCGTTTGGGGCTGGACAACCTCTTCCTGGACTTCGATGCCGACAAGCGCCGCTCCTACGAACAGCGCGCACAGGCCGCACAAGGCGTGGTCGAGGGACCCGACAAGGGCTAACCACAGCCGCCACACCCGTCGCGGCTGGCGACCCAGTATGCAAGCGGGAAAAGCGATATCACATGCGATATCGCTTTTGAGGGACAGCACACCTTGCCGCGGCTGGAGCGACATTGTCGCTGTGAGCGTTCAGGCGGCTGCGCCCCGGTGTGGGGACATGAAAATGAGGCCGAATGCACCCGTTGCCGAACACCCGCGACCTGGGCATTCGGCCTATTTCCGAGTGAGCCGGGCACTATGAGTGGTCAAACTCCGGCCGTGGGTCACCCACCCGGTACGCCTCGATCCCGTCGAGATGGTCGAACAACTCGTCAGTCGTGAACGGGTAGCCGTCGTTGGTGCCGGCGTACATAACATGCGCGATCTCTGCGTCATCGTCCGCGAACAT
The DNA here is from genome assembly GCA_046725575.1 of Actinomycetota bacterium. GTDB lineage: Bacteria > Actinomycetota > Actinomycetes > Mycobacteriales > Mycobacteriaceae > Mycobacterium. The sequence continues at coordinate 2,363 of JBKOYU010000853.1, forward strand.
GACGATCGTCGTGACGGGCGTAACTTCGTCGCCGGTGGCCTCAAACATCGACGGCGGCCAGAACCACAGCGCCGACGCTTCATCGGAGAATTCCTCGCTGAACACCCACCCGCGCTGCGTGACTAGTTCGTCGAACCGCTCCAGGACTTCGGCAAGCTCAAGGTTGTCGGCAACCTCGTCGAGAACGCCGTCGGGTAGCCATCTCGCGTCCCGGACCGCCCGCCGCTTGTTGCGGCGCGCCTTCTTGGCCTCGGTCCGCCGCGACACCTAACTCAAAGCCTGGTCGAGATCGCCGATCAAGTCCTCAGTTCCCTCCAGCCCCACCGAGATTCGCACTACGCCGTCGCCCAGCCCGATCGCCGCACGACCTTCCGGGCCCATCGCCCGATGTGTGGTGGTGGCCGGGTGAGTAATGAGCGACTTGGAATCGCCCAAGTTGTTGGAGATGTCGACGATCTGCAGCTTGTCGAGGACCTCGAAGGCGCGCTCCTTGCTGCCGCCCTTGAGCTCGAAGGTGACGACGGTGCCGCCGCCCGTCATCTGCCGCTTGGCCAGGTCGTACTGCGGGTGCGACTCCAGGAACGGATAGCGAACCCAGCTGACGGCGGGGTGCTTCTCCAGGAACTCGGCGATGCGCTGCGCCGACGTGTTCTGGTGCTCCACCCGCACCGCCAGCGTCTCCAAACCCTTGAGCAGCGTCCACGCGTTGAACGGGCTCAGCGCGGGACCGGTGTGCCGCATCAGCTTCTGCACCGGCTCGTCGATGTAGGTCTTGTCGCCGAGAATCGCCCCGCCGAGCACACGCCCCTGCCCGTCGATGTGCTTGGTGCCCGAATACACCACCACGTCGACCCCCAACGGGAACCCCTGCTGCAGGATAGGTGTGGCAAACACGTTGTCCAGCACCGCTTTTGCCCCCGCCGCATGCGCCATTTCGCACACCGCGGCGATGTCGACCAGCGACTGCATCGGGTTTGACGGCGTCTCGAAGAACACCGCCTGTGTCGGCTTCGACAGCGCCCCTTCCCACTGCGACAAGTCGTCGCCGTCGACAAAAACCGTCTCAATGCCCCAGCGCGGCAGAATCTCGCTACACACCACGAAGCAAGACCCGAACAGGCTGCGCGCCGCGACCAGCCGGTCACCCGCCGCCAATAAAGCACCGAGCGAGGTGAATACCGCCGCCATGCCCGTCGCCGTCGCGAAGCACGCAGGCGCCCCTTCGATGAGCCGCAGCCGCTCCTCGAACATCGAGATCGTCGGGTTGCCGTACCGCGAGTACACGTAGCGGTCGATGTCGCCCGTGAACGCCTTCTCTGCCTCGGCCGCGCTCGAGTACACGTACCCCGACGTGAGGTACATCGCCTCGGCGGTCTCCTCGAAACCCGACCGGAACAGGCCGCCGCGCACGCCGATGGTGGCCTGGCTGACCCCGTCCGGCAGCTGCGCCGGCCGGCGAACTGATGGCACCTGGTTTTCCGGGCTGGAGCTCATGCCTCGACTCCCGCTCGCTCCGGTCCTCGCTCGTTCCTCGCTGCGATCCTCACGCGCGATCGTCTTCGGGAGCTCATGCCTCGACTCCCGCTCGCTCCGGTCCTTGCTCGTTCCTCGCTGCGATCCTCACGCGCGATCGTCTTCGGGAGCTCATGACTGCTTCCAGGGCAGGCCGACGGCTTTCCATCCCGTGCCGCCGCGATGCCTGTGCTCGTTGAGGTTGCCCTCGAATCCGTCCAGCACGTTGTAGGACGGGGCGATGCCCGCCTCGGTCGCGGCCTCGGCGGCGCGGATCGACCGGTTACCGGAGCGACACAAAAACACCACGGGCCGCTCCCCAGGCGTCACACCCGCAGCCTTCAGGTCGTCGACGAAGTTGTCGTTGTGCTTTCCGTCCGTGGTGTTCCACTCGACATACACCACGTCACGCTGCAGCGAAGACAGATCCGGCACCCCGACGAAGCGCCATTCGGCGTCCGTGCGGCAATCGACCAGCACGGCCTCGGGTTCGTCGCTCAGCAGCTTCCAGGCCTCTTCAGGCGTGATGTCTCCGGCGTAGGTCATTTTCTCGACTCCCGCTCGCTCCGGTCCTCGCTCGTCCCTCGCTGCGATCCTCACTCGCGCTCGTCTTCGGTGCTCACGGTCGGAAGTCTTCCACAGCTAGCTGGGGCCGGTCGAACAGACCTTCCATGCTCCGTCCTCGCGCACAAACTCCATCACAACAC
>JBKOYU010000121.1:0-3223 GCA_046725575.1 Actinomycetota bacterium
GCAGCGCCCGCGACGAGGTCGCCGCCGAACGCCAGCATCGGGCAGGCGCGCTGACGAAGGCGCGCGAAGAAGTCAACGAACTGAACGCCAAGATCACTGCGATCACCGACGCGCTGCACCGCGACGAGGTCGCCAAAGCCCAAGCAGCACTTCGCATTGAGCAGCTCGAGCAGCAAGTCCTCGAGCAGTTCGGAATGGCGACGGCCGACCTGGTCGCCGAATACGGGCCCGACGTGCCATTGCCGCCGACGGAACTGGAGATGGCCGAGTTCGAGCAAGCCCGTGAACGCGGCGAACAAGTCACCGCACCCGCACCGATGCCGTTCGACCGGCCCACCCAGGAGCGTCGCGCAAAGAAGGCCGAGCGTGAGCTCAACGAGTTGGGTCGCGTCAATCCGCTTGCGCTGGAAGAGTTCGCGGCGCTGGAGGAGCGCTACAACTTCCTGTCGACTCAGCTCGAGGACGTCAAGGCGGCCCGCAAGGACCTGCTCGACGTCATCGCCGACGTCGACGACCGCATTCTGCATGTATTCATGGAGGCATACGTCGACGTGGAACGTGAGTTCCGCGAAGTGTTTTCGGCGTTGTTCCCGGGCGGCGAGGGACGACTGCTGCTCACCGATCCCGGCGACATGCTGACCACCGGCATCGAGGTCGAAGCTCGTCCGCCGGGCAAGAAGATCAAGCGGCTGTCGCTGTTGTCCGGCGGCGAGAAATCGCTGACCGCGGTGGCCATGCTGGTGGCGATCTTCCGGGCGCGGCCGTCGCCGTTCTATGTGATGGACGAGGTGGAGGCCGCGCTCGACGACGTGAACCTGCGCCGGCTGCTCGGGCTGTTCGAACAGCTGCGGTCGCAGTCGCAGTTGATCGTCATCACGCACCAGAAGCCGACGATGGAGGTCGCCGACGCGCTGTACGGCGTCACGATGCGCGACGACGGCATCACCGCGGTGATCTCGCAGCGCATGCGCGGCCAGGAACTGGTCGGCGCCGCCAACTAGCGATTTCGGCGAGGGTAAACGTACTGCGAAGAATCGCAGCAGTTTTCGCAGTGGCTGCGCGTTCGACGAGTCGGATTGTCGCGGGGATTAATGATGCGCCCACCTAATGCTCGTGGGCCGGGTTGTCGATTCCGCGAAACTGTACTTGCTGCGCGGCCCGAGTCGCACTTTCTCGCAACAAGTGCAGGCTCGCGGATTGTGCCGACGTCCAGGCTCTCTACTCTAGATCTCGGTCACCCCGCGGCGCCGCAGCGCCGCTAAATTCGCCGCGCCGCAGCCGTGCAGGCAGACCAACAGTTCGTCGATCAACCGCTGCAGCCAATCCACAACGGCGGCAGGCGATTCGATCGCGGGTGCCAGCAGCGGCCGCGCCATCGCCACCGCATCGGCGCCCATCGCCAACGCCTTGGCCGCGTCCATTCCGGTGCGAATGCCGCCCGATGCGACGATCGACACATCCGGCAGCGTGTGCCGCACTTCCAGCAGCGCCTCCGCGGTCGGGATGCCCCACTCCACCAGTGCCGGGTGGCGGATCTCGCCATAGCGCACGAACTGTTCGACCCGTGCCCACGACGTGCCACCCGCGCCGGCGACGTCGACGGCCGCGATCGGGCAGTCGACCAACTCCGCGGCGGCCGCCGCACCGATGCCGTGGCCGACCTCTTTCAGCATCACCGGATATCCGATCGACCCTGCGATGTCGCGCAACCGCGAGATGGAGCCGGAGAAGTCGGTGTCACCCTCGTGCTGCATCGCCTCCTGCAGCGGATTGGTATGCACCGCAAGGGCATTGGCGCCGACACGCTCGAGCGCCTTGATGAGGTCGGGGACCATGACCTCGTTGAGTTGAGCCAGTCCGATGTTCCCGATCAGCAGTACGTCGGGTGCCACGTCGCGGACGTTGAACGAAGTCGAGGCCGAGCCGTTGTCGAGCATGATGCGCTGCGAGCCGAGCATCATGCCGACACCGAGTTGCTGGGCCGCCGCGGCCAGGTTGCGGTTGATGGTTCCCGATAGGTCCGCCCCGCCGGTCATCGCGCCGATCAGCACCGGCGCACGCAACCGCGCGCCAAGGAATTCGGCCGACAGGTCGACGCTGCCCAGATCGGTCTGGGTGAGCGCGTTGTACGGCAACCGGTAGCGCTCCAGCCCGGTGGTGACCGTCTGGTAGTCGACCGCCTCGGACAGGCACACGTCGATGTGGCGTCGTTTGCGGGTTTCCATGCCGCCGGGGTCGAGCGTCACCGGCTATGCACCCTGAGACAATGGCGTGGTGTCGGAAGCTCTGTGGATCGCAATCGCGGTCGTCGCCGTTCTGGTCGTGGTTGCGCTGGTCGTCGGGCTGGTGCGATACCGGCGTCGACGGATCAGCTTGTCGTCTGCAGACACTGCCACTCCCGTCGACCGGTCCGGCGGATATACCGCGTCCTCGGGGATCACATTCACCCAGTCAGCGCCTGCTGAGCCGGTCGAACGCATCGATACCAGCGGGCTGCCCGCCGTCGGCGATGATGCCACCATTCCGCGCGATGCGCCTAAACGGACCGTCGCCGACGTTCAGCTGCCCGAACCCTCTGTCGAGCCCGCCGAACCCCCGGTTGATTTTGATGAAGCCCTCGCTGCGCCCGGAGTTTCTGCGGAAGCGCCTGCTGCACCCGACGTCGGCGCCATCGCGCCTCCTGAAGGCCGGCTGGACCGGCTGCGCGGCCGCCTGGCCAAGTCCCAGAACGCGCTGGGCCGGAGCATGCTCGGCCTGCTGGGCGGCGGCGACCTCGACGAAGACTCCTGGCAGGACGTCGAGGACACGCTGCTCATCGCCGACCTCGGCCCCGTCGTCACCGAATCGGTGGTCAGCGCGCTGCGCTCGCGAATGGCCAGCAGCAACGTGCGCACCGAGACCGACGCCCGCGCGGTCCTCCGCGAGGTGCTGATCTCCGAACTGCATCCCGACCTGGACCGCTCGATCAAGGCGCTGCCGCACGACGACAAGCCGTCCGTGCTGCTGGTCGTCGGCGTCAACGGCACCGGTAAGACGACGACGGTCGGCAAGCTGGCCCGTGTCCTGGTCGCCGACGGCCGCCGCGTGGTGCTCGGCGCCGCCGATACCTTCCGCGCCGCCGCCACCCACCAGCTGCAGACCTGGGCCTCCCGGGTCGGCGCACAGGTGGTGGGCGGACTGGAAGGCGCCGACCCGGCGTCGGTCGCGTTCGACGCCGTCGACA
>JBKOYU010000033.1:0-4415 GCA_046725575.1 Actinomycetota bacterium
ATCGGGGTCTTGCCGATGGCCAGCGTGTAGTCGAACACCCGGGCCAGCGCCTCGTCAGATGTCTTCTCGCCCTTGATGATTTCCACCAGCGGCATCTTGTCGACCGGCGAGAAGAAGTGAATCCCGATGAAGTCCTCTTGCCGCTTCACGCCGGTCGCCAGACCGGTGATCGGCAGCGTGGAGGTGTTGGACCCGAGCAGCGCGTTGGGCTCGACGATGTCCTCGATTTCCTGGAACACCTTGTGCTTGAGTTCCTGGTTCTCGAACACCGCCTCGATCACGAAGTCGACACCCGCGAAGTCGGCGGCGTCGGCGGTCGGCGTGATCCGATCGAGCAGCGCCTTGGACTTCTCCTCGGTGGTCTTGCCGCGCTTGAGCGCCTTCGCCTCCAACCCTTCCGAGTAGCCCTTGCCCTTCTGCGCGGCTTCGATCGTGACGTCCTTGAGCACCACGTCGAAACCGGCCTTGGCCGACACGTAGGCAATCCCGGCGCCCATCATCCCGGCACCGAGCACGCCGATCTTGCGGATCGGGGTCTGGCCGATGCCGTCGGGCCGCGAGCCGCCGCCGTTGATGGTCTGCAGGTCGAAGAAGAACGCCTGGATCATGTTCTTGGCGACCTGGCCGGTGACCAGCTGCGTGAAGTAGCGGCTCTCGATGCGGCTGGCGGTGTCGAAGTCGACCTGTGCGCCCTCGACGGCCGCGTCCAGGATGGCCCGCGGCGCGGGCATCGGCGCACCCTTGAGCTGCTTCTTCAGCAGCGCGGGGAACGACGGCAGGATCCCCGCCAACCCCGGCGACGACGGAGTGCCACCAGGCATCTTGTAGCCCTTGGCATCCCACGGCTGCGTGTGCGCATCTGGGTTGGCCTTGATCCACGCCTTGGCGGCGGGCACCAACTCCTCGACCGAGCCGACCAGTTCGTCGACGAGACCGGTCTCCTTGGCCTGCGCCGGCTTGAACCGGGTGCCCTGCGACAGCACGTTCATGAACGCGTTCTGTATGCCGAACATCCGCACGGTGCGGGTGACGCCGCCACCGCCGGGCAGCAGGCCCAGCGTCACCTCGGGGAACCCGACAACCAGACCCTTGACGTCGGCGGCGATGCGGTGGTGACACGCCAGCGCGATCTCCAGGCCGCCGCCGAGCGCGGCGCCGTTGATCGCGGCGACGACCGGCTTGCCAAGCGTCTCGAGGGCGCGCAGATCCCGCTTGACGCCCTCGACGGTCTCGAAAGCCTGTTGCGCGTCACCGGGGCCGAGGTTGATCATGCCCTTGAGATCACCGCCGGCGAAGAAGGTCTTCTTCGCACTGGTAATCACGACTCCGGTGATCGAATCCTTCTCGGCGACAAGGCGTTCGACGGCGTTGTGCATCGACTCCTTATAGTGCTCGTTCATCACGTTCGCCGACCCGGTCGGGTCGTCGAGCGTCAGGGTGACGATGCCGTCGGCGTCCTTATCCCAAGCAATGGTGTTCTCTGCCATGGTCTTAAACCCTCTCGATGATGGTGGCCACGCCCATGCCGCCGCCGATGCACAGCGTGATCAGCGCGCGACGCGCACCCCGGCGCTCGAGCTCGTCGACCATGGTTCCGGTGATCATGGCGCCGGTGGCGCCCAGCGGGTGACCCATCGCGATGGCCCCGCCGTTGACGTTGAGCTTCTCGTCGGGGATGTTCAGGTCCTTCTGGAACTTCAGCACCACCGACGCGAACGCCTCGTTCAGCTCGAACAGGTCGATGTCGTCGACGGTCAGGCCGGCGCGGTCGAGCACCTTGCGGGTGGCAGGGGTCGGGCCGGTCAGCATGATGACGGGGTCCGCGCCGCTGGTGGCGGTGGCCACGATCCGCGCGCGAGGCGTCAAATTTTGAGCCTTTCCCGCACTTTCACTGCCGACGAGCACCAGCGCGGCGCCGTCGACGATGCCGGAGCTGTTGCCGCCGGTGTGGACGTGGTTGATCTTCTCGACCCAGTGGTACTTCTGCAGCGCCACGTCGTCGAAGCCGCCCATGTCACCGATGCCGTCGAACGCGGTCTTCAGCTTGCCCAGGCTCTCCACAGTCGAGCCGGGGCGCATGTGCTCGTCGTGGTCGAGGATGACCAAACCGTTCTGGTCGCGGACCGGGACGACGGACTTGGCGAAGTAGCCGCCCGACCATGCGGCGGCGGCCTTGTCCTGCGACCGCACTGCGTAGGTGTCGACGTCCTCGCGGGAGAAGCCCTCGATAGTCGCGATCAGGTCGGCGCCGATGCCCTGCGGCACGAAGCCGATCTGGTAGTTGGTCTCTGGGTCGGTGGCCCAGGCGCCGCCGTCGGAACCCATCGGCACGCGGCTCATCGATTCGACGCCGCCGGCGAGCACCAGATCGTCCCAGCCGGAGCGCACCTTCTGCGCGGCCGTGTTGACGGCCTCAAGGCCCGACGCGCAGAACCGGTTGAGCTGTACGCCGCCGGTTGTCTCGGGCAGACCCGCGGCCAGCACCGCGGTGCGGGCGATGTCGCCGCCCTGATCACCGACCGGCGAGACGACACCGAGGATCATGTCGCTGATCAGGGTCTCGTCCAGGTCGGGGTAGCGCCTGCGGAGCTCGTCGACCAGGCCAACGACCAGGTTCAGCGGCTTGACCTCGTTCAGCGAGCCGTTGCGCTGCTTGCCGCGAGGCGTGCGGATCGCCTCGTAGATGAAGGCTTCTTCAGACATGAAGATATTCCTGTTCAGGTGGGTTGTGGGAGCCCTGCCCGTATGGGCGGTAGTCCTCTGGTCGGCCAGCCTAACAGCCTCGGCCAACCGGGTGGTTGGGCGGTGGGTTCTGCGCGCAGCGTGCTGACACAGCGGCCCATGATCGAAATATCGCGCATCCGCCTCGATTCGACGAATGATCGAAATATCGCGCATTCTGCCAAACCGACTGTATGATCGATATATGAATCACGTCGCCGCTTTGGTGTATGACGCCGCCGAACTCGGCGAGCGCATCAGGCGCGCGCGCCAAGAGAAAGGCCTTCGCCAAGCAGAGCTCGGCGACTGCCTCGGTGTCACTCGCATGACCATCTCCCGCTTGGAGCGCGGCGAGTCGGTTAGCGTCGACACCGCGCTGCGCGCGCTCTCAGAATGCGGCTACGCCATCGCCGTGGCACCAAAGTTCACCCGATTGGCCGTGGTCGATGCCGAATAGACATCTCGACGTGTGGCTACCGGTGTGATGCTGACCGCCGAGTGGCCACTTGTTGCACGCGATCTTCTCGTCGGCGTGGCGTAAGTGGCCACTCGAGCGAGGAGTCCGCATCAGTAGGCTCGACAGCCATGACGGTCCGGCGTCTCGAGCCCTTCGCGGTCACGATCTTCGCCGAAATGTCGGCGCTGGCCGCGCGCATCGGCGCGGTGAATCTGGGCCAGGGCTTTCCCGACGAGGACGGGCCGCCTGCGATGCTCAAGGTCGCGGAGAACGCGATCGCCGAGGGCGTCAACCAGTACCCGCCCGGCCTGGGCATCGCGCCGCTGCGTGAGGCGATCGCCGCGCAGCGCAAGCGCCACTTCGGCACGGAGTACGACCCCGACACCGAGGTGCTGGTGACCGTCGGCGCCACCGAGGCCATCGCCTCGGCGGTCCTCGGGCTGGTCGAACCAGGCTCCGAGGTTTTGTTGATCGAGCCGTTCTACGACTCCTACTCCCCCGTCATCGCGATGGCGGGCTGTGAGCGTCGGGCCGTGCCGTTGGTGCAAGACGGCCGCGGCTTCAGGATCGACGTCGACGGGCTGCGGAATGCCGTCACGCATAAGACCAAAGCAATCATCGTCAACTCACCACACAACCCGACCGGCATGGTGGCCTCCGATGACGAACTCAGGGGTCTGGCCAAGCTCGCCGTGGATGCCGACCTGCTCGTGATCACCGACGAGGTCTACGAACATCTGGTATTCGACGGGCACCGCCACCTCCCGCTGGCCAACTATCCCGGAATGGCCAGCCGCACGGTCACGATCTCCAGTGCGGCGAAGATGTTCAACTGTACCGGCTGGAAGATCGGATGGGCTTGCGGCGCAGCCGAACTCATCTCCGGTGTGCGCGCCGCCAAGCAATACCTCTCGTACGTCGGTGGCGCGCCGTTTCAACCGGCCGTGGCCCATGCGCTCAACACCGAGGAAGCGTGGGTGGCCACGCTGCGAGAATCGTTGCAGGCCAAGCGCGACAAGCTCGGCGCGGCGCTCGCCGACCTCGGATTCGAGGTGCACGACAGCTCCGGCACCTACTTCCTATGCGCCGACCCCCGCCCGCTCGGCTATCACGACAGCACGGAGTTCTGCGCGGAACTGCCGCACAAAGCCGGCGTGGCGGCGATCCCGATGTCCGCATTCTGCGATCCGGGTGCCGACCACGCCGACGCGTGGAATCACTTGGTGCGCTTCGCCTT
>JBKOYU010000436.1:0-2418 GCA_046725575.1 Actinomycetota bacterium
CCGGTGACGCGACAAGCGCGGACCGCGTCTGCCTTCGGAGACCCGTTGCGCGCCGGTCAGGTCATCCTCTCCGGTGCACTCGGGCCGATGGTCGCCGCACCGCCGGGGACTCGTATTCGCGCCGAGATCGCCCCACTGGGCACGGTGTCGGCAACATTCTCGCCAAAGGAGAACCTGTGACCAAGAGCAAGGTGGCCATTATCGGCTCCGGCAACATCGGCACCGATCTGATGTTCAAGATCCTGCGCACCGCCGACCATTTGGATGTCGCTGCGATGGTGGGGATCGATCCGGACTCCGACGGGCTGGCCCGGGCGAAGCGGTTGGGCATCCCGGTCACCCATCACGGTGTGGACGGGTTGATCGCAATGCCGGGCTTCGCAGCGGTTGACATCGTGCTCGACGCGACGTCAGCGGGGGCCCACGTCGCCAACGCCGCAGCGCTCGCGCCGTACGGCAAGACGCTCATCGACCTGACCCCGGCGGCCATCGGTCCGTTTGTCGTTCCGACCGTCAACCTCAACGAGTGCCTCGACGCCGGGCTCGACAACCTCAACATGGTGACCTGCGGAGGCCAGGCCACCACCCCCATCGTGGCGGCGGTATCGGCGGTGACACCGGTGTTCTATGCGGAAATCGTCGCATCCATCGCGTCCAAATCGGCCGGCCCGGGCACCGGTGCCAACATCGATGAGTTCACCGAAACCACTGCGGCGCCATCGAATCCGTGGGTGGTGCAGCCAGAGGCAAGGCGATCATCATCCTAAACCCGGCCGAGCCACCGCTGATCATGCGTGACACCGTCTTCTGCCTCATCGGCGACACCGACCATGACGCCGTCGCCGCCTCAATCGCGTCGATGGCCGAACGCGTCGCCAAGTACGTCCCTGGGTACCGGCTCAAACAGAACGTTCAGTTCACTGCGATCGGCGCTGATGAGCCGATCCACACGCTGGTCGCCGACCGCGACCGCGTAACGACCCGGGTATCGGTCTTTCTCGAGGTGGAAGGCGCTGCCCACTACCTGCCCGCCTATGCCGGCAACCTGGACATCATGACTTCCGCGGCCGTTCAGGTGGCCGAAACGATTGCGCAGCAGTGCCTTATCGCCGATGCGGGTCGCGAAATGAGCCCGCACCTTTACATCCAGGACGTCACGCTGCGCGACGGGATGCACGCGATCCGCCACCGCATCGACCCGACCGACGTGGGTCGCATCGCCGCCGCCCTCGACGCAGCAGGTGTTGACGCCATCGAGGTCGCCCATGGTGACGGTCTGGCCGGCGGATCGGTGAACTACGGCCCCGGCAGCAACACCGACTGGGAGTGGATCGAGGCAGCCGCCGACAGCATTCGCAACGCGGTGCTGACCAGGCTGTTGCTGCCCGGTATCGGCACGATCGCTGAGCTCAAGCAGGCCGCCGATCTCGGCGTGCGATCGGTGCGGGTCGCCACGCACTGCACCGAAGCCGATATTTCGGCGCACACATCGCGACCGCCCGTGAACTCGGGATGGACGTATCGGGATTCCTGATGATGAGCCACATGGCCTCCCCCGAAGTGCTCGCCGGCCAAGCCAAACTTATGGAAACCTATGGCGCTCAGTGCGTTTACGTGACTGATTCCGGCGGCAGGCTGACCATGGACGGTATGCGTCAACGAATCCGCACGTACCGGGATGTGCTCGACCCGGCCACCCACATTGGTGTGCATGCGCACGAGAATCTGTCGCTGTCGGTGGCCAACAGCCTCGTGGCCGTCGAGGAAGGCGTCACCCGGGTCGATGCATCCCTGGCCGGCCAAGGTGCCGGCGCGGGCAACACCCCGCTCGAGGCGTTAATCGCGGTCGCCGATCTCATCGGCTGGCAGCATGGCTGCGACCTGCTCGCACTGCAGGACGCCGCCGACGATCTGGTGCGCCCACTGCGCGACCGCCCCGTACAGGTGGATCGGGAGACACTGACGTTCGGGTACGCCGGCGTGTACTCGTCATTTCTGCGACACGCCGAAAACGCCGCGCGAAACTACGGCGTCGAAGCCCGCACGCTGCTGCTCGAGGTAGGGCGGCGTGGCCTGGTCGGTGGCCAGGAAGACATGATCGTCGACATCGCGCTCGACCTTGTGGCGAGCCGCGCCACATCGTTAGCCGCCACGACGTAGCACGGGACCACGATCACCTCTGAGGAATCCCGAACGTCTTGTGGACCAACAGTATTCAGAATTTCTGCAGAAGTAGTCACGACGAGCTAGCGTCGCCTTCTGCCGCCAACTCCTGGCCCCACGTGGCAAATGATGTAGCCGTGGAGAGGTCGTACTGTTCGGCGAATGCGTCAATCATGTTCGCATATACCTGCGATGTGATCGCATCGGCCACCAGCACTGCGTCTGGCCCGTAGCTGTTGGCAAGAAAGCTGTGCA
>JBKOYU010001156.1:0-2771 GCA_046725575.1 Actinomycetota bacterium
GCTCTGAAGGTCAAACTTCAGGTCGCCCCGGAGGTACTCAACGTCGTCGTGCCGTTTCTGGCGCTGCAGCCGTTGGTGGAGAACGCCGTCCGGCACGGTTTCGCTGGACAAAGCGAAGGCTCGGTCGAGATCATCGCCCGTGACGAGGGGTCCGACTGCGTCATCACCGTCGAAGACGACGGAGTCGGAATGGACCCCGAAATCCTCCGCACCGGCCCCGGGGACGCGCTGGCGGATGCCACCGACGATGCCGCTCATGTGGGGCTGACGAATGTCGACCATCGGCTGCGCGCGGCGTTCGGCAACGACTACGGTCTGGTGGTCGAAACGGCAATCGGCGCGGGCACCAAGGTCGTGATGCGGGTACCCAAGTTCCGGTCGGGCGTCCGGGCCAGCGGAGGTGTCGGGTGAGCAAGCCACTGGAGCCGCCGAGCCGGCGACATCGGGCCTTGACGGTGCTCGCGGTCGACGATGAGGCACCCGCGCTCGACGAGCTGGCCTATCTGCTCGGCAAGCATCCCGATATCGGGCAGGTGTACCGCGCCGGCGACGCCACCTCCGCGCTGCGAGAACTCAACGGCCGCACCATCGACGCGATCTTCCTCGATATCAACATGCCGGGGCTGTCCGGCATCGAGCTGGCCCGCGTGCTGGCCAACTTCTCCAACCGCCCTGCGGTCGTGTTCGTGACGGCCCACGACGACAAGGCCGTCGCCGCCTTCGACGTCGGCGCGATCGACTATCTCCTCAAGCCGATCCGCGAGGACCGGCTCGACGAGGCGGTGCGGCGGGTCGCCGCGGCGCGGGGCGGCCACTCCGATGACGGTGATGACGACTCCGATGTCATCCCCGCCGAGCTCGGCGGCGTCACGCACCTGGTGCCAAGGGACAGCATCGGCTGGGTGGAGGCCGAGGGTGACTACGCGCGGCTGCACTCCGCGTCGGGCTCACATCTGGTGCGAATTCCGTTGAGCACACTTGAAACCCGATGGCGCGACAGGGGTTTCCAGCGCGTGCACCGCTCCTATCTGGTGGCGCTGCGGCTGGTGACCGGGCTTCGCACCAGTGATGGCGCCGTGTTGGTGCGGCTGCGGGCCAACGGCGCTTCGCCTGCGGTCGAGCTTCCTGTCAGCCGCCGCCAGGCTCGCGAACTGCGTGACCGGGTGGTCCGCGATCCGATGCGTAGTCTGAGGCCCGATGACCAGCGGTGAACGGCCGCAACGGGAACGCGTCGTGCTCGCGCACCGGCGCGGTTCCCGCATGGTCCGCACCCGGGTGGAGGTGCAGGAGCAGACCCTTGTCGGCGACGCTCTGGTGCGCGGTCTGGTGCGTGCGCAGCTTGGACTGGCGTTACGGCTGGCGGCGGTGGTGGTCTGCACCGTCGGCGCAATCCCGTTGCTCAACGCGGTCTTTCCCGAACTGGGAGCCGTCACCGTGCTCGGCGTGCGGCTGAATTGGCTGGTGCTCGCCGTGCTGGTGTATCCGCTGCTCTACGGCGTCGGGCGAGTGTATGTGCGGCTGGCCGAACAGGCCGAGCGTGACTTCGTCGGCGTGGTGGACAGCGAGCCATGACCGGCTCCCCCCTGACGGCCGCCGCTTTGCTCGCCGCGGCAGTAGCTACCATCGCGATCGGCGCCTACGGGGTTCGGTTGTCCCGCACCACATCCGACTTCTTGGTCGCGTCCCGCACTGTCGGCCCGCGGTGGAACGCCGCCGCGATCTCGGGTGAATACCTCTCGGCCGCATCGTTTCTCGGCGTGGCCGGGCTGATCGCCAAGTACGGCGCCGACGCGCTGTGGTATCCGGTCGGCTTCACCGCAGGCTATCTGGGCCTGCTGCTGTTCGTCGCCGCCCCGCTGCGCCGGTCGGGCGCCTACACCGTGCCGGACTTCGCGGAGTTCCGGCTCGGCTCGGCGCGGCTGCGCAAGGTGGCGATGCTGGTGGTCGTCGTGATCTGCGTGTTCTACATTGTGCCGCAGTTTCAGGGCGCCGGCCTGGCGTTGAAAACCCTTCTCGGCGTCCCGGTTTGGATTGGTCCGCTGGTGGTCGGCGGCATCGTCATTGCCAACGTCGTTGCGGGCGGGATGCGGTCCATCACGTTCGTGCAGGCCTTCCAGTACTGGCTGAAGCTGACTGCGATCGCGATACCCGCGCTGGCATTGCTCGGGCTGTTCTTCACCGACCGCGGCGAACTGGGCGGGCCCATGCCACCGACGGTCCAGCGGCACACGACGGTCGCGATCGAAACCGACGTGGTGGTGCAGGTCGCCGCGCCAGCAGGCATCACTGTGACCGGCACGCTCGACGGCAATCACGTTGACGCCCAGCCGATCCCGTCTACGGGCGAGCACACGCTGGGCGCAGGCACCACGTTGACGCTGACCGCCGGGGCCGCGACACCAGTGGTGGCGGGCACGCCAAGCACCGGTGACGAGTGGATCGCGTCCGGCGGTGGACTCGGCGGCGGTCATCCGCTCTACCAGGTGCTGTCGATCATCGTCGCAACCTTCTTGGGCACCATGGGTTTACCGCATGTGCTGGTGCGCTTCTACACCAACCCCGACGGACGGGCGGCGCGGCGCACCGAACTTGCGGTCATCGCGCTGCTGTGGCTGTTCTATCTGTTCCCCACGCTGTTGGGTGCCTTCGCCCGGCTGTCCGTGCCGCAGCTGCTGATCACCGGGACGGCCGACGCCGCGGTGCTGCTCGCCCCCGGCTCGGCCATCGGCGGCCCCGCGGGCCAACTGCTCGCCGCGCTGGTCGCCGCGGGC
>JBKOYU010000761.1:0-1903 GCA_046725575.1 Actinomycetota bacterium
GTGTACACGATCGACGCGCCATCACACGGCAAGAGCGAGGCCGTGCACCGCGATTTCACCTTCGAAGAGCTCGTCGCCGCAGCGGAGCAGGCCCTCGACCGCCTCGGCCTCGCTGAACCCGTCGACTGGGTGGGCAATGCCTTGGGTGGCCACATCGGCATTCACCTCGCCGCGGCCGAGCACCCGCGACTGCGGACGTTGACCACCATAGGCACCCCGGTTCGGGCGTTCACGCTGGGGGAGAAGCTCACCAAGGGTTGGCCGCTGGTCGAGATGTATCGGTTCGCCGGGCCAAACAGCTTCGTCATGAAGCAGTTGTCCGACTCACTTCTTGGTGCGGAAGCCGTTGCGGCTCAGCCAGATCAGGCAGCAACGGTCATGGCGTCGTTCGCCGAGGCCGACCGCAGCGGCATGCTGCACGCCATGCGGTCGACGATGCTGCATCGGCGCGGCGTAGAAGACCTGCTGCCGCGCATCGCCGTTCCCACCTTGGTGATGTCGGTGCGCGACGACGTCATGGGCTGGCGTCCCGACGAGGCCCGCCAAACTTGTGACGTCATCCCTGACCGCCGCGTCGAGGAAGTCGCGGGCACCGGCCACGTCTCGCCATTGCTGATCGACCGCGACCGAATCGTGCGGCTACTGACCGATTTGTGGAGTGTGACCCGCGGTGAGCGCGGCTAACACTCCACAAACCGCGAAAAGCTAGCCCGTGTACGCCATGACGTGCTTGATGCGGGTGTAGTCCTCAAATCCGTACATCGACAGGTCCTTGCCGTGGCCCGAGGACTTGAACCCGCCGTGCGGCATCTCGGCCACCAACGGAATGTGCGTGTTGATCCACACACACCCGAAGTCCAGCGCGGCCGAAACCCGCAGCGCGCGCCCCACATCGCGGGTCCACACCGATGACGCGAGCCCGTACTCCGTGCCGTTCGCCCACTGGATCGCCTCGTCCTCGTCGGAGAACGACTGCACGGTGATCACCGGGCCGAAGACCTCTTGCTGAATCAGGCGGTCATCTTGGCGAAGGCCACCGATCACCGTCGGCTCGACATAGAAACCCTTGTCGCCCTGGCGTTGTCCGCCGACGGCGACCTTCGCGTGCGACGGCACGTCGGTGAAGAACGACAGCACCCGCTCCAGCTGATTGGAGTTGTTCACAGGCGGGACCCAGGCGTCCTCGTCATCGGCCGCCTTGCCGTACGTCGTCGTCGCACCCCGCGCCTGCTCGGCCAGCGCGTCCGTCAGATCCGACGCCACCGACGCCCGAGCCAGCACCCGCGTCGCCGCCGTGCAATCCTGGCCCGCATTGAAATAGCCGGCGGTCGCGATTCCCTCGGCGGCCGTGGCGATGTCGCTGTCGTCGAACACGATCACCGGTGCCTTGCCGCCGAGCTCTAGATGCGTGCGCTTTAAGTTTCCGCCCGCGCTCACCGCGACCGCACGGCCCGCGGCCACCGAGCCGGTGATAGACACCATCGCCGGCGTGGGATGCGCGACGACCGCCGCACCTGTAACCCGGTCGCCGCAAACGACATTCAGCACACCGGGCGGAAGGTGCCGAGACGCGATCTCGGCAAGCATCACCGTCGTGACCGGCGTGGTATCACTGGGCTTGATGACCACGGTGTTGCCCGCGGCCACCGCAGGGACGAACTTCCAGATCGCCATCATCATCGGGTAGTTCCACGGCGCCACCTGGCCGATGACGCCGACCGGTTCACGACGGATCCACGACGTGTGGTTCTCCATGTACTCACCGGCCGACTTGCCCTCCAACATCCTTGCCGCACCGGCGAAGAACCGGATCTGGTCGACCATCGGCGGAATCTCTTCGGCCATGGTGACGTGGTTGGGCTTGCCGGTGTTGCGGCCCTCGGCCTCGACGAGCGCCTGGGCG
>JBKOYU010000349.1:0-5699 GCA_046725575.1 Actinomycetota bacterium
GCCTGGCCGCCACGTCGGAACTGGTCAACGACCTCGAGGACATGGGCTACTTGGTTCGTCGGCCGGACGCCGCCGACGGCCGCGCCAAGCTCATCGACCTCACCAAGCGCGGGCGTGATGCCATGGCCGCTGCAGGGTACCGGGTCGCCGATATCGAGCGGCGGTGGTCGAAGCTCGTCGGTGCGAAGGACTTCGCGCAGATGTGCCGGACGATGCAGCGTTTGCTCGACGAGTTGGATCCGCAGGAGTCACGGAGCTAGTCGGCCTTCGAGACGAGGGCAGCGACGACTGCGCGTAGGTCGTCGACGGTGAGTTCTTCGCCTTCGATGCCAGTCTGAATCAGCTCTGACAACAGATCGGCGCCCGGCTTTCGGCATCGGTCGGCGATCATCACGTCGACGTACGCGTACAACTCATCGAGCGCTTTCGAATTCAAAGACTCGCCGGCCCAACGCCGGAACAAGTGCCAGTCCTTGCGGGGCACGCCCAGTAGTGCGTAGACGCCTGCGATCGTACGGCGGCGGACAGCTGTCCGTGAGTCCGTGGTGGTCATATCGCCCTCCTTGGTGATCGGAACGACTCTGACTATCCGGTTCGTCGGGCCCCAGACCATCCGCCCTGGGGCGTAGATCTGTGCATGAAGGGCGCAAATCGAGTCACTCCAGTCACAAATTGCGGCGTCATTACCTCCTTCAAAACGTGATGTCACCTGCGATATCACAGTTTGCACATGAAAAGTGCGCCCTTGGCGGCCGCTGTGGAGAAAAATGCGCCAAAGGGCCGATGTTTCCCGGTTCGCTGGGACCGCATCGTGGCTGGCATGAGCGAAGCTGACTGGAGCGATCTCGATGTGACCGAGCTGCTGCCGACCGGGACGGTGACGCTGCTGCTCGCCGACGTCGAAGGCTCGACCCAGCTGTGGGAGTCGCAGCCGTCAGCGATGACGCCCGCGGTCGAGCAGCTAAATCGCACCGCATCGAAGCTGATTGCCGAGCACGGCGGAATACGGCCTGTCGAGCAGGGTGAGGGCGACAGTTTCGTGGCGGCGTTCGCGCGGGCCAGCGATGCGGTGGCGTGCGCGCTGGATTTGCAGCGAGCACCGCTGGCGCCGATCAAGCTGCGGATCGGCCTGCACACCGGTGAAGTGCAGTTGCGCGATGAAGGCAATTACGCGGGCTCGACCATCAACAAGACGGCCCGCCTGCGCGATCTGGCGCACGGCGGCCAGACCGTGTTGTCAGTCGCCGCAGAGGAGTTGGTGGAGGACCGGCTGCCTGACGGGGCATGGTTGACCGATCTCGGCAGCCGTACGCTCCGGGACCTGCCTCGGCCGATGCGTGTGGCGCAGCTATGCCATCCCGATGTGCGCAATGACTTCCCTCCCCTGCGTGCCGCTAATGCCTCTGTGTCGCAGCATCTTCCACTGCAGCTGACCACCTTTGTCGGCCGCGGTGCGCAGATGGATGAGATTCGCGGCATTCTGGCCGAGTACCGACTGGTCACGCTCACCGGTGCTGGCGGCGCAGGCAAGACACGTCTCGCCATCGAGGTTGCAGGCCGAATGGCAAGCGAATTCCCGGATGGCGTCTGGTACGCCGACCTTGCGGCGGTCAGCTATCCCGAGGTCGTGCCGGTCGCCGTGGCCCGCGCATTCGGGTTGCCCGACCAACCCGGTCGCTCGATCACCGACACGCTGCTGCGATATGTGCGTGACCGAAACATGCTCCTTGTGCTCGACAACTGCGAACACCTATTGGAAGCCAGTGCCGGATTGGTGACCGACATGTTGGCGGCTAGCTCGAAGGTGACCATCCTCGCGACCAGTCGAGAGCCGCTGTTGGTGCCGGGTGAGGTGAATTGGGGCGTCCCGTCGCTGTCGTTAGCCGATGAGGCAATCGAATTGTTCAGCGACCGAGCGCGCCGCGCCAAGCCTGAGTTCGTAGTTAACGAAAACAACGCCCACACGGTGACGGAGATCTGTCGTCGACTTGACGGCATGCCCTTGGCGATCGAACTCGCCGCGGCACGGGTACGCGCGCTGTCGCTCGAGGAGATCGTCGGCAGCCTTCATGATCGGTTCCGACTGCTGACCGGTGGCGCTCGAACCGCTGTGCGCCGCCAGCAGACGTTACGAGCCTCGGTCGACTGGTCGCATGCACTTCTCACTGAGTCCGAACGCGTCTTGTTCCGCCGGCTGGCCGTCTTCATGGGCGGATTCGATTTGGACGCAGCCCAAGCCGTCGCAGGCACCAGCGAGGTCGAACGCTTCCAGGTGCTCGACCAACTCAGCCTGCTCGTCGACAAGTCGCTGATCGTCGCCGAGAGTTCCGGCGGCCGAACGAGATACCGGTTGCTTGAGACAGTACGCCAATACGCTTTGGAGAAGCTCGGCGAATCCGGTGAAGCCGACGAAGTGCGCGAACGCCACCGCGATCACTACACGGCGTTGGCGGCGAAGCTGGATGCACCGGTGCGCGATGACTATGAGCGACTGCTCGAGCAGGCGGAAATCGAGATCGACAACCTGCGGACGGCGTTCGCCTGGTGTCACGAAAACTACGACCTTGCAAAGGCTTTAGAACTGGCCTGCTCCCTGCAGCCGATATGGCTTGCGCGGGGCCGCATCGTCGAGGGCCTGGCCTGGCTCGGCGCCGCACGTCCTGACGGTGGCCAACACGAGCTATCGGCGGCGGTGCGGGCACGTGCACTCGCCGACAAAGCCGTGCTGAATTCGTGGGTAGATGTCACTGCGAGCCTGGACCAGGCTCAAGAGGCACTGCTCATGGCACGCGATTTGGATGACGCCGCCCTCTTGACGCGGGCGCTCACTGCGTGTGCCTGCATTAGCGCCCATGACCCCGAGCTGGCAGAGCCGTACTTCGCGGATGCGATCAGCCACGCCGCCTCGCTGAAATTGCCGCTGGCGCTGATAGTCATCGTGACGCAGTCGGCTTCTCGGGGCAGCGCAGTCCGCCCGCGAGCGCATGGGCGCAGTCAGATTCAAGGTGCTCGATGCCGAGTACAAAGCATCGGTTGCTGCATTGCGAAATGCCATGGACGACAACGGTTTCGAAACAGCGTGGACTGAGGGCGCCGCCTTATCAACCGAAGAGGCGATCGCCTACGCGCTCCGTGGTCGCGGCGAGCGCAAGCGACCATCAAGCGGCTGGGAGTCGCTCACGCCCACCGAACTCGACGTCGTGAAGCTCGTCGAAGAGGGGCTGCCCAACAAAGACATCGCGACCGGCTGTTCATCTCACCACGAACGGTGCAGTCACACCTCCGCCATGTCTACAACAAGCTCGGCCTGACCTCCCGCGTGCAGCTCGCCCAAGAAGCTGCCCGCCATTCCGTTGCGCCGAAATAGCATTCCCGGTCGTTACCCCTCGCGGAGAACGACCGGGAATCCGTTTCGCAGAACTAGCGGTGCGCTGGCCTGCGGCCGCCGCCCTGGAACATATCGCGCCAGCTGCGATGCGGCCGTTCGGTCGTCGACGTCGGCTGGATCTCAGTGACCTCCTCCGACGGCGCCGGCTGCGGCTGGGCCGCCGCAGCGACCGGGCCTTGCGCGTAGGCGATGTCGCGTGCGCTGCGAACCGACAACCGACCCAACGCGACGGCGCCGAAGAAGACGATCAGCGCGCCGAGCCCATAGAAATACGTCAGCTCCAACCACACCCGCTTGGTCTCGATCGCCGCCACCGGCGCACCCGCGTCGCCGATGCCCAACGGTCCGGCCAGCGCGCGGCCAACGACAAACCACGCGCCGGCGAGCACCGTCAGCCAACCTCCGAACATCGCGTTCGCGCGATTACCCGAGACCAGCAATAGCAGGCCGCCGAGCGCCGTGACGGCGCCGGGCAGAACCTCGAGCCAGCCTCGAGCAGCGGTCCAGGTCCATTCCTGGTCCGGGGTAAAGGCGAAATCGAAATACGGTCCGACGAACGGGATGAGCGCACCCCAGGCGCCCAACAAGATCAGCAGAAATCCACTTGCCGCGCCACGGCTGCGGGGCATCTGCAGCCTGCTGCGGTGGGCGTGAACCCGTGTGTCACTCATGATGCCTCCTCGGTCGTTTCGGGGAGTACCCCGACCAGCGCGGCCAAAAACCGCTTGTGGCGGTGGCTAACCTGGCGGCATGCGCCTCGAGGACGACGCCGTGCGTGATGTCTTGGCCGACGCCTGGGAACGATGGGCGCGCCGGTGCGCCAAGCTCACACCACAGCACCGACGCCGTCGGCGGTATCCGACCGTCGGAACAAGCGCTCGCGACAACGCGCGATTTGCTCATCGCGATCCCCGACCCGGTCGCTGCAATCGAGGCCCTTGCCGGGCGAGCCGATCCGGCGACGGTGCTGCCGACCATTCGGTGACGGCCGTCACGCCATTCACAGCAAACCGACAGCCAGCAACGGAATAAAGTTAGTTTCACTAACGTAGTCTCGATTAGGTGCAACGTCGCGCCCAAACTTCCTGCGATTTGCCAAGGATTCTTGATGTCGACTGATACCCGTGAAGCGCGGCTCGCGCGCCGCATCTCCGACCTCTACGCCACAGACCAGCAGTTCGTCGACGCCCGGCTGAGCGAGGCAGTCGCGCAGGCGATTGAAGCGCCCGAACTGCGGCTGCCGCAGATCATCCAGACCGTCGTCGACGGCTACGCCGACCGGCCTGCGCTCGGGCAGCGCGCCGTTGAGCTCGTCACCGACCCGTCGACGGGCCGAACTTCCGCGGAGCTGCTCCCCCACTTCGACACGATCACATACCGCGAGCTTTCGGACCGGGTCAACGCGGTCGCTGCCGCCTTGACACAGAATCCAGTCCGGCCCGGTGATCGCGTCGCGATTCTCGGATTCACGAGCATCGACTACACGACCGTCGACATGGCGCTGCTGCGCCTTGGGGCGGTTTCGGTCCCCCTTCAGACCAGCGCACCAGTCGCCCAGCTGCGGCCCATCGCCGCCGAGACCGAGCCGGTGGCCATTCTGTCGAGTGTTGACTTCCTCGACGACGCCGTCGAACTCATGCTGACCGGCCACCTCCCCGAGCGGCTGGTCGTGTTCGATTACCACGGCGACGTGGACGACGACCGCGAGGCACTCGCGGCCGCAACCACGCGGCTCGCCGAAACCCCGGTCGTTGTCGAGACTTTGGCGGACGTGTTCGTTCGCGGGAACGCTTTGCCAACCCCACCGGCCGTCGACTCGGGCGACGACACCTCACTGGCGCTACTCATCTACACCTCGGGTAGCACCGGCACGCCGAAAGGCGCGATGTACACCACGAAGGCGGTCACCAACTCGTGGCGCCGCTCCAGCATGGCGATGTGGGGCAATGAAGGCGCCACCCCGTCGATCACGCTGAACTTCATGCCGATGAGTCACATGATGGGCCGTGGCATCCTGTACGCCACGCTCGGAGCTGGCGGTACAGCGTATTTCGTTGCCAGACAAGATCTTTCGACGTTCTTCGAAGACCTGGCATTGACGCGACCTACTCAGTTGAGTTTCGTGCCGCGCATCTGGGACATGGTGTACCAGGAGTACCAGAGCGAGGTCGACCGCCGGTCCGCCGACGGAAACGATCGATGGGCCGTTGAGGCCAACGTGATCGCCGACATGCGCAAGAACCTGCTCGGCGGACGGTTTGTCTCGGCGATGACGGGCTCCGCGCCGATCTCCGCAGACATGAAGGCGTTC
>JBKOYU010000362.1:0-3170 GCA_046725575.1 Actinomycetota bacterium
CCCCTAGCCGTCAGCTGTTGTTGACGCGATCGGAACGGCGCTTCTGCTTTTCGATGTTGGCCAGCTCCTCGACCCGGTCGGCCTGCGCGCGCTTGCGTGCGGCTTCGCCGCGTTTCGCTTGAGCGTCGTCGAGCTTGGACTCGGCGGCTTTGGTGGCCCGCTGCTCGGCCGCTCCGATTTTTGCCTCTTCCTGGCGCTTGACTGTCTCGGCTGTTTTCTTGCGCTGAGCCGCTGCTTCGTCGACCTGCGTCTTGGCGGCAACGGCGCGCTTCTCGGCCGCCTCCTCCGCCGCGCGCTTGCGCTGCTCGGCATTGGTGCGCGCTTCAACCGCTTGTCGCTCTGTCGCGTCGCGCGCCTCATTGATATCCGTCACCACGTCATCGTGCGTGGCCTTCAGTTTGGCGTCAGCCTGCTCTTGGTTCCGGGTGGCGGTCGCGTCAAGCTTGGCGGCCTTGCTGAGCGAATTACTGCGCTCGACAAGCGCTGCGCCACGCTTCTCGAGGCGCTGATCACCCAGGAGCTTGCCGACGGTCGCGTCCAGCGCTCCAAAGGAACGTTCATATAACAGCCGTGCCGGCGCTTCTGAACGCAGCCGAGCCGCCACCTGATCTTCGATCAGCTGAAGCGGTAACCGGGCGATCTGATACTGAAAACGCAATACCACCAACGGGATTTCGGCGATCTTCATCAAAACTCCTATCTCTCTGGCCGGCGCTCAGGGCAGGTCGGCTTCGTCGGACAAGTTGTCGGCCTGCCGCCTCATGCGGTCGGCCTCTGCTTGGGCCGTACTAGCCGCCTGCACCGAGCTCTGATGTTCTGCCGCGGCATCGACGGCTTGCTCGGTTGCGGCGCTGATCTCTTCGCGCTCTTCTGCTTTCGCCCGCTGTACCTCGTGTTGCGCGTCGAGCTCGGCCCGCGTTTTCGCTCGGGCAGCGTCCTGTTGGGCAGCCTGCTCAGCCGCGCGCTTCTGAGCGGCTTGCTGCTCTCGCACCGAGTTCTGCACGGCTGCTGTCTCGGCGTTCACCGCAATCCGCTCTTGGGCGCCGTCGACCCGGGCGTGTGCTGCTTCGGCACGGGCCTGCGCCGCCTCGGCATCGGCAACGGCTTCGACGCTGTTCGCCTCCTTGCGCTGCTGAGCCTGGGTCTGCTCGAGCTGTCCCTCGGCGGTCAGCGAGTCGTTGCCGGTCACCGCGCCGAGGATTTCCTTCGCCTTTCCCTTGATCGAGTCGATCAAGCCTTTACGTGCCTGTTCGGCCTTTTCGTGCTTAGACATCTAAGCCTCCTATTGACATCAGTCGACGCTCCGCAAAGCGTTCGATGGGTTTCGGTGCGGGATTCTTCAGAACGCCCCATTGACGCCGACCCACCCGCCTGCATTCACTTGGTTATCGCGCCGTTGGTCGCGATCTCGACCTCTGCGGTCGCCTGAATGAGAGCTAACAGCTCCTTGTCCAAACCAGGAGCGAACTCTTCGCGCCGTTCCGGCGCGATGGTCATCGGGAACCCTTCAGGCATGACGGCGGTGCTCAGCTCGGTGCCGTCGTTCGACGGTGATGCACCTTGGTAGAGCTTCGCCGCCTGGCTCTGGTCGTCGGCGCTGAAGGTGTACTGGATGCTCTGCAGGCCCATGTCGAGGAGCTTCTTGACCTCGGGGAACTGCTCGGCATTCGTCTTCGGGATCGGCAGCGCCGCCCCCCAGTTCACCCCAAGGCTCTCCAACGCTTTCGCGAACGCGTTCTCATGAGCCTGATCGCGAACGATCAAATAGGCGATCGTGGAACGGGCCGTCTTGTTGTCGGTCATCTCATAGATCCGACACTTCTGCAGCCGTCCGGTCGACTCCAACATGAGGTTGTACAACAGGTCGAGCACCAGGTTCCCGCTGTTGTAGACGTAAGACCCCAGCCAGGGGTTGCCGGCCGCATCGACCGGAAGCGCCCCTTGGGCCCCGACGAGATAGTGGTGAATGTTGCTGGTGTCCAACGCGATTTTCAGCGGCGTCGCGCCCTTGGCGCCCGGCTTGTCGACCGGGTCGGTCTTCCTGCCCTTGTATTCGGGGGAGCCGTCGAGCAGGCGCGAGATGGTCGTCCCGATCAATTCCACATGGCTGATCTCTTCGGTACCGACGCCCTGCAGTAGATCCTTATATGGCTTGGATGTCGCGTCGCCCCGAAAGTTAATGCTCTGGAACAGGTACTGCATCATCGTCCGCATTTCACCGAACTGGCCACCGAGGCCTTCCTGCAATGCGTTGGCAGCGGCGGGATCCGGCTCGTCGACGACGATCTCGTTGATGAGCTGCTGGGTGTGTAAGTACATGGATTCTCCTTAGATGGCTTGGCTTGTCCGCGTGCCGGCAACCGGCATGCTGTCGTCGTTTCGACCGCTAGCGGACTGGGTCGTTTGGTGTGCCGTTCTGTGTCCTGCCACCGGTGCCCACGGGTTGGCCGGTGTCATCGCGCCTACGGCCCAGCGCGGCACCGAGGGCGATCATCGCGACCGCGAGCCCCAGGTGCAGCCAGTTGTCCGCGTCGTTGACGGGAACGAAGTTGGCCGAACTGTCGTGATCTATGACAAGGCCATAGATGAAGAGCACCAGATACACGATGCCCCCACCGATGAGGTACGAGCGGGCACTGTTGAACGTGCGGGCCAGTGCAATCCCGGCGACACCGAATGCCAGGTGCACCAGGTTGTGCAACACCGACACGTTGAAGATTCCGAGAAGTGCGGCATCGGAGTGATGCCCGGCGAAGGTGAGTTGGTCATAGCTCGTCGTGATGCCCGGAACGAAACCGAGCACGCCGACGGCCAAAAACACTGCGCCGACTGCAAGAGCAGCTTTTTGGACGGGCGTCCCAAATTTCGAGGTATATGCGTACCTACGTGCAGGATGAAATGCGGTCATAAGGACTTCCACTAGTGGATTCACCGACGGTGCTCCACGTGCTGGAAGCGAACGGCTCAACAGTGATACCCGTGCAGTCGCCATGCAAACGTCGGTGCACGGAGCCGGTTTTCCATCGACGACCTGGTCACAAAACGGTTTCCCGGTACCCCGCTCGGGTAGTCGATACTGCGGTGCAGCCCGCGCCGACCCACTCACGTCAACGCCGAAGGGGCGAACCTCAATGACTAGCAATGACACCAGTACTATGCTCGCGCAGCTC
>JBKOYU010000850.1:0-2104 GCA_046725575.1 Actinomycetota bacterium
AGCCAATACTGCTCGTCACTGAACGCCGAGTGGACCTGCTCCACGCTGGCAGAAGTTTCGGTCGACACGTCGAATTTACGCGTCATGGCAATCCAACACGCCGATGGCAACCTCGGGACTGCTCACGGCTGCACCGTTACCTTCCCTTGCTTCCGCGGTTGTTTTCCGAACAACTGATCGGCGAGCTTTGCCGCGAACCTCCGCGACTCTTCGACCTGCTCGGCACTGATGTTGGTGGTCGGGATGCGAATGCCCAAGTACCGGTCGCGGTATTCGCCCGAGCCCAGGTAGCTGGTCAACGAGAGCATGGAACGTAGCTGTCCGCCAGGATACCCGAAATGGATGCTGCCGACAAAGCGGCCGCCCTTCTTTTCTGCCAGCTTGCGAACCCCCTTGAGGTTCTCTCGCCAGTAGCGACGGCACACAACGAAGACAGCGAAAGGCTTGCCGTCGAGCAGATTTCGTGCTTCGTGCGACTTCAGGAACGAGCGCATCGGCATGCTCACCGTTCGCCACCACGTGGGCGAGCCGATGCAGATCAGGTCGTAATCCCCTGTTCGCACCTCGTCCGGAGTCCGGATATCCCCGGTGGCACGGAGCGTCTGGGCAGGGAGCATGCCGAGAAAATCCGGCCACACCTTTCGCATCGGGAAGCGCGAGAATCGCTCGGCGTAGCGCGGATCGGTGAACTCGATCTGCGCCTTGTGAACCTCGCACCCCCGCTGTCGGAATACCTCACCCGCGGCCTCGAGTACCTTCAGTGACTGCCCCGTGTAGGTGTAATAGAGGAGCAGAACCTGCGGCGGGCGGTCCCGTCGCTGGTCACCGGCCGCAGCATTCATTCTCGGCACCCCGCTTTCGAATCGCGGCTTTGGAGAATCGTCGCCCTCAGTGAGTGCACGCCTGCTCCTCTCGGTATGGAACCCGATGATGTCTGCCCCGACGAGCCGCGCGGGGCCCCTTGCGAATAGCCTCACATATGTGACGAACAAAGTTTCCGTCGATCTCAGCGGCCCGGCGCAAACCATGCTGTCGACCCTGTATCTCAAGGCTCTCGACGCCGATTTCGAACGCCCGGTGCTCGGCGACCGATTTGCGAAGGAAGCGATCGGCCGAATCGACTACGACTGGAGCGACCTCGGGATCACAGGCAAATGGGCGCCTCTGTTCACGGTGCGCACCGCCCAGTACGACATTTGGGCGCGCCAATTCCTGGCGGTCAACGAACACTGCACCGTGGTGCATCTCGGATGCGGTTTGGACAGCCGGGTGTTCCGGCTCGACCCCGGTCCCGGCGTGCAGTGGTATGACGTCGATTTTCCGGCCGTTATCGCGTTGCGGGAGAAGGTATATCCGACTCGGCCGAATTACCACCTCATCGCCGCACAGGCGACTGAATCCTGCTGGCTCGACCAGATTCCAGCGGACCGCCCGGTGCTGTTTCTGGCCGAGGGCATCAGCATGTACCTGACCGAGCCCGAGGGCGTCGCCCTGCTGCGCCGCGTCGTCGACCGCTTCCCTTCCGGCGAACTGCAGATCGACTTCTTCAATTGGGTCGCGATCAGGTCGCAGAAGACGCAGACCCTCGTGCGGCGGTCCGGTTCGACGTTGCACTGGGCGGTCAATAGCCCGCAGGACATCCTCGACCGAGTCCCCGAAGTCCGGTTGTTGACCGCCGTAACGTTTTTCGATGCGAGCACATTCAGCCGGGCCTCCACTGCATTCCGCCTGGCGAGACACGTGATTCGCCTCGTCCCGCCTGTGCGTAAGTCGCTGCAATACCACCGCTACGCGTTCGGACCCGTTAACTGACACCGGTTGCGGCATGCTTCGCTGCAATGCTGCGAAGCAGGGAATCGATTGTGGCGATGGACCTCTCGGGCGCCGGCCCATGCGAGTGGTATTCGACCATCAACTGGCCGGCGAAGATCTTGCTGGTGTACATCTCGATTCCTGCGCTGACGGCGAAGTAGAGCTCGCCGTGGCTGGCGGTTATCTCCATGTCGGGAGGTGTACCCATCGAGGGAACCACGCCGTTGTCGGTGAACATGACGACGTCGGGCAAACCGGGCGGATTGCCAACGTACTGCGGGCTGAAATGAAG
>JBKOYU010000148.1:0-6883 GCA_046725575.1 Actinomycetota bacterium
GAAGAGGTCACCGAGATCAAGAACGGCCAGCGCAAGCAGGTCAACCGCAAGGTGCTGCCGGGCTACATCCTGGTGCGCATGGAGCTCAACGACGAGTCGTGGGGCGCGGTGCGCAACACTCCGGGCGTCACCGGCTTCGTCGGTGCGACGTCGCGGCCGTCGCCGCTGTCGCTCGACGACGTGGTGAAGTTCCTGCTGCCGCCTGCCGCGGCGAAGAAGCCCGGCAAGGCTGCGTCGACCGCCGCCGGGGCCGCCGAGACCGGTGGAATTGAACGGGCTCCGATCGAGGTTGATTTCGAGGTCGGCGAGTCGGTCACCGTCATGGACGGGCCGTTTGCGACGTTGCCCGCCTCGATCAGCGAGGTCAACGCCGAACAACAGAAACTCAAGGTGCTGGTGTCCATCTTCGGCCGCGAAACACCTGTCGAACTGACCTTCAACCAGGTCGCCAAGATCTAAGCGATTTGGGCGTGAAAACCTGCGGTGAGCGCAGGAAATCACGCCGAAATCGCGGAACCCTAGAAAGGACAACCACCACCCATGGCCCCGAAGAAGAAGAAGGTCGCCGGGCTGATCAAGCTGCAGATCCAGGCCGGGCAGGCCAACCCCGCCCCGCCGGTGGGTCCGGCGCTCGGCCAGCACGGCGTCAACATCATGGAGTTCTGCAAGGCGTACAACGCCGCGACGGAGAACCAGCGCGGCAACGTCATCCCCGTGGAGATCACCGTCTACGAGGACCGCAGCTTCACCTTCAACCTGAAGACCCCGCCCGCGGCCAAGCTGCTGCTGAAGGCCGCCGGCGTGCCGAAGGGCTCGGGCGAGCCGCACAAGACCAAGGTCGCCAAGGTGACGTGGGATCAGGTGCGCGAGATCGCGGAGACCAAGAAGGAAGACTTGAACGCGAACGACATCGACGCCGCGTCCAAGATCATCGCCGGCACCGCCCGGTCGATGGGGATTTCGGTCGAATAAGACCGCGACCCGTGGGAGGGCCAGCTTCGGCCCGCCAACCACAACTCTGATTAGGAGATTCGAATGAGCAAGAACAGCAAGGCATATCGCGAAGCCGCCGAGAAGGTGGATCGCGAGCGGCTCTACACCCCGCTTGAGGCCGCGAAGCTGGCCAAGGAGACGTCGTCGAAGAAGCAGGACGCCACCGTCGAGGTCGCGATCCGGCTCGGCGTCGACCCGCGTAAGGCCGACCAGATGGTGCGCGGCACCGTCAACCTGCCGCACGGCACCGGCAAGACCGCCCGCGTCGCGGTGTTCGCGGTCGGCGACAAGGCTGCCGAGGCCGAGGCCGCCGGCGCGGATATCGTCGGCAGCGACGACCTGATCGAGAAGATCCAGGGCGGCTTCCTGGACTTCGACGCCGCGATCGCCACGCCGGATCAGATGGCGAAGGTCGGCCGCATCGCGCGCATCCTCGGCCCCCGCGGCCTGATGCCGAACCCGAAGACGGGCACGGTCACCCCGGACGTCACCAAGGCCGTCAACGACATCAAGGGCGGCAAGATCAACTTCCGCGTCGACAAGCAGGCCAACCTGCACTTCGTGATCGGCAAGGCGTCCTTCGACGAGAAGAAGCTGGCCGAGAACTACGGCGCCGCGCTTGACGAGATCCTGCGCGCCAAGCCGTCGTCGTCGAAAGGCCGCTACCTGAAGAAGGTCGTCGTCTCGACGACCACGGGCCCTGGCATCCCGGTCGATCCGGCGGTCACCCGCAACTTTGCCGAGGCCTAACTTTCCCGGTGCTCGGCGTTAGAGGTCCCCGATGAGGCGGCCGAGTGCTGCACGGGAGTTGATGCCCAGTTTGCGGTAGATACGGGCCAGGTTGGCCTCCACCGTTTTCGGGCTGATGAACAACGCGGCAGCGACGTCGCGGTTGGTCATTCCCGACGCCGCCAACTCCGCCACCTGCTGTTCCGACGGCGTCAACGCGACGGTCCGGCTGGGCGCGACGTTGGTCCGCGTCAGTTCGGCCCGGGCGCGGTCGGCCCACAGCGGGGTGCCCATGGTTTCAAACGCCTCCAGCGCATCGCGCAGGGTGGCGGCCGCGGTCTCCTTCTGGCGCTGGCGACGCTGGAGCCGGCCGAGCAGCAGCTCGGTGCGAGCGCGCTCGAACGGCATGGGCAGCCGTTCGTGTTCGGCCATGGCGTCCTGGGCCAATCGAGCTGCCGCGGCAACGTCGCCGGTGGCAGCCAGCCACATGCTGCGGCAGCGGGCGCCGAGGGCCAGCATCCAGGAGCGGCCAAGGCGGTTGCCGTTCTGCTCGAGCTCCTCGATGAGCGGCACCGCGTCGGCGTGACGGCCCATCGCGACCATCGCTTCGACGGCATCTGGGATGAAGGTGGCGTTCATGATCTCGCTGCCCGGCAGCGAGTCGAAAACGTCCACCATCGGCTGCAACGTCGTCAGCGCCTGGGCGTAGTTGCCCAGCGATACCTCAAGGAATCCCAGGCTCATGGTCGGCCACTCGGCCAACCGAGGCGACCCGCACTCGCGCGCGATGGTGAGTGCGGCCTCGGCATCGGCACGCGCGTCGCGTTCACGGCCGATGTAGGCGTTGACCGCCGCACGCACGATCAGTGCGATCGTGCGCGAGCCGCCGACCTGCTCGGCGCGCTCCATGGTGTCTTCGGCCAACGTTGCCGCCTCGCCGAAGTTGCCGCGCCACATCTCGATCAGCGTGGAACACGCGGTGACGGCCATCATGTCGTTCTCGGCCCCGCGTTCGACGCATCGGTCCCGAACCTCCGCCATCTGCCTGCTCGCTATGTTCAGCTGCCCCGTCCATGCGTTGACCAAGGCATTGACGGCGCTGGCGCAGAACGGGATTGGGACGTCGAGGGAGGGGTCTTCGAGCTCCAATGCTCGCTGCAGGCTGGCTTCGTCGATCCCGTGGCCATAAAGGAATTTCGTGTTCACGAGCATGGCAAGCGCCCGGCTGGTCAGCGGTGGATAGCCGAACTCCTCAGCCAGGGCCACGGCTTCGCGGGCGTTTTGCAGTGATTCGTCGAATTCACCCGACATGCCCTGTGCGAAGGCCAACGACAACCGCGTCTGGGCCAGCAGCGCTGGATTGCTTTCCGCGTCGTCGAGCGCACGCTTGAGGAGTACGGCAGCGTCGACGAAAGTGTCGTCGTAGATGCGCAATCCGGCCAGAAGGTTCAAAGCGATCCCGCGCAGGAGCCCCGGTTGCAGCTCATCGATGGTCGACTCCAACAACGAACGAGCACGGTCGGCGTCGCCGGCCGTGAAGTGGTGCTCCGCCGCGCGAATTCGGCGTGATGGCTTATCGCCGCCGAGCCCGATCGCCAGCTCAACCAGCTCGGCCGCTGCGGCAGGTGCGCCGCGAGCACGCGCTGCGTCGGCCGCGGTGTCGAGTGCCTTCAGAGTCTCGGTGTCCGCGCGCGCCGCGGCCAACGCCATGTGTCTGGCCCTGAGCTCCGGCAGCAGGACGACCTCGGCCAGGGCCCGATGCATGGCCCGGCGCCGCGCAGGACTGGCATCGGTATAGACGCTCTGGGCCAACAACGGGTGCGAAAACCGCACGCGATTGCCCTCGATCGCGATAACACCCTTGCTTTCTGCCTCTTCGAGCAGTTCGACAGCGCGGTCGACGGTGGTGTCGACAACCTGCGCCAGCAACTCGACGGTCGGATTTGCCACAGTGGCGGCGGCGAGCAGTATCTCGCCGGCTGGTCCCTCGAGACTGCCGATTCGAAGGCGCATCAGTTCGGCCAGTGTCGCGGGCAGCGATGGTTGGGCCCTGGAGGACCCGATATGGATCGCGCGGGCCAATTCGAGTGCATAAAACGGGTTGCCACCGGAGATTTCGGCGATCCGAACCATTGTCGGACGCGCGAACGAACGTCCGAGGCGTTGGGAGATCAGCGCGTGCAGGCCACCGATGCTCAGGGGACCGATGCGAATCCGTTCGATGCGATCGGGGGTAGCCAATTGCAGCCAGCTCAGGGCGTTGCCACGGTGGGGATCGCATCGCTCAGTGATCAACAATCCGACACGGCCCTTGAACCGGCGGGCGGCATAGGCGATCGCGGCTTGGCTGGACGTGTCAAGCCAATGGACGTTGTCGATGGCCACCAGTACGGGCGAATCCTTCGCGAGGCTGTCGACCACCGAGGCCAACGCCGCCGCGACGACACGTTGGTCGGTGGGCGGACCCTCGGTACTTGCTCGAAGGAGCACCCGATCCACCGCGAGGCGCTGTACGTCGTGGAGGCTCGCGAGAACGGCCGGATTCACCTCGCCGAGCAGATCGGCCACGGCAGCGTACGCCAGTACCGATTCCGCCTCGCCGACACGCGTGGACAGCACGTCGAACCCCCGTTCGCGTGCTTGGTCGATTGCGGCCAACCACAGCGTGGTCTTGCCGATGCCCGCCTCGCCCTCGATGACCAGGCCGGAGATCTGACCCGCTGCCGACCGCAGGAACTCAGCTACCGCCCTGAACTCGACCGGACGGCTAACAAGCCGTGCATTCACGCCCCCACCCATCGCCGACAGCAAACGCCGACTACATCATTTGCCAGCGGACAGTGGCAACTTTGCGCTGCCACGTGAGGCAGCTAGACCGTAGTTGCGGCGATCAGCTGCCGGGGTTGCTGCACATCCGTCGGCAACCTCATTGTGGTGTGGGCTCTGGTTCAGCGCTACCCGTGGTGCACGCTTCGGCGACCACCCGGGTGAGTGGGCTCTCTCGGATCCGCGTGCCGACGTGGGCAGAAAGGCGCTGATGCGGGATGCCGGCTCGTTGGCACGTGGCCGTGACGATGTCTGGAGAGCGGGCGCCGAAGACGCCGTACAGAACCTCATCCGTCGGGACCGCGAGGGTGACTAGCAGCCGAACCGGCGCGCCTTCATCGCTGACGGTAACCGCGGCGACATCGAGTTTTCCCACGATGTCATCGACCGATTGCTCCGTCAGCTCGGGCAGGTACCACTCGGCGAGGTAGTACACCAGGTCGGCCTCGGCAGACGCCATGGCCGAACGCTATCGCCATCTGGCGCCGGGGGAATCGGGTCTTTCCCTATATGTTTGGTGCCGATCGCCCGGTGTTTGCCAAGACACCCGAACCACCCTGCGGGCAAATTTCGCCGAAATTGACGCACCAGCAAATACGTCGACGGCCCGAACGCAGGGGTCGGCACCCAGCAGGCGCGGGTGGTGCATTTGCTGGCGAGTTATCGCTGTCAATCGTAGGGAAACACCTGATTTGTGGCCCTTCCCCATAGCAATACGGGTGGCAAGACCGAGACGCAACGAGACCGCACTGGCCGAGAGCGACCCAGACATGGCTCCAAGATCAAGAGACGAGTAGTGCAGTATTCATGCGTTCAGGTCGATTATCTGCTTGGCTAAGCCGTGAGGGGACCGGTAGTAGCGTGGCAGAGCGGGTACGCAGCTACGGGAACGGTATCCAGGTGGTGGGCGCTCTGGCACCTGGACCGGTCCTGAGCAGCACTGTAAGCCGACGATACGCGACGCCTGCGATCCGTCCCGGCGCTCGGGGGCAGCGCCTGGGCGGTTGCGCAGCATCCCGTATCGCAATCAGCGCAGCAACATAGATGCCGCCGGGCCACGGTTCTCATTGGCCGGCCGCGCGTCGGCAGTTGGGTGATCGGGTTGGTCGGCGCTGCGTGACGGCCGTTCGGCATTTCGGCAAACGAGTTCACCTTGCCATCAAGGAGTGACGCCGATGACTACGCGCTGTTAGCTAGCGCTGACGCGCCTTCTGGACGGACCCTGCGTCAGCGACGTCGCGGAATCTTTGCGCTCAGGGCTGCATGGCGATCTCAGCGATCAGCGCGCGGTGGTCAGAGCCGGGTAGTGGCAATGTGCGAACGGGCGTCGCGGTGGCGCCGCGGGTGAGGATGTGGTCGACCGCGAACAGCGGTGGCAGGAAGATATCGGCCGGGTGCGAGCGGGTCAGTCCTGCGATCAGCCGGTCGTACGCGGCGTCGTCGTGATAGCCATCGCACAGTCCGATCACCATCAGTATGTGTATCACGGACGCTCCGCGCACTCGGCGATGCGGCGTCGCAAGAACTCCCGGGCCGGTTCGGAACCGTTGCGGTCCAACGCGATTCGATACCACGCCAGCGCCTCATCGGTTCGCCCTGCGCGACGCAGGAGATCGGCGCGAATGGACGCAACGGTATTCGACTGGGCGAGCCGTTCATCGTCGGCCACCTCGTCGAGCGCCACCAGGCCGGCGGTGAAACCGTCGCGGAAGCCGATCGCCAGCGCGCGGTTGGCCTTAGCGACGGGGGAGTGAGTGTTTTCGATCAACCGGTCGTAGGCCACACAGATCGCCGCCCAGTCGGTTTGCTGCCAGCTCGGCGCCGTCGCGTGCAGCGCCGCGATCACGGCCTGGGGCAGATACGGACCGTTCGCGCCTGCGGCTCGCTGAAGCCGGTCCAGCCCGCGCGCGATGCGGCCGCGATTCCACCGGCCGCGGTCCTGTTCATCGAGCGGAACCAGCGCGCCGTCACCGTCAACGCGGGTGTCCCGTCGTGAATCATGCAGCAGGACAAGGGCGGCCAACGCCTGGGCGTCGCGCTCGGCTGGCATCAGCGTGCACAACTCACCGGCAAGGCGCACGCCTTCGTCGCACAGTTCGTCACGGATGGCCGACGGTCCCGCGGTCGACCAGTAGCCCTCGGTGAACACCGAGTAGATGCAGGCCAGCACGTGCGGGGTGCGCTCGGGCAGCAGCTCGGCCGGCGGCACCCTCAGCGGGATGTTGGCGTGCCGGATCTTGTTCTTGGCGCGGGTGATTCGCTGACCGACCGCGGCCTCGGATTGCAGCAGTGCCCGGGCGATCTCGGGGACGGTGAGCCCCGAGATCAGCCGTAG
>JBKOYU010000567.1:0-2739 GCA_046725575.1 Actinomycetota bacterium
CCGTGGCAGCCGCCGACCTCCGGGGCCGAGCAACAACCGACCACCGCAGCGCCGGCCTGGCAGCCGCCGCCGGCTTACGACCCGCAACAGCAGCAGTATCCGCAGTACCAGCAGCCGTCGGCCCCGGCCTACCAGCCGCCGCAGCAGTACCCGCCGACCGAACAGTTCGGCCAGCAGCCCAGCGAGTACAGCCCGCAGGCGTATCCGGGTCAATACGGCCAACCGGGCCAGTACGGCCAACCCGGTCAGCAGTATGGGCAGCCGGGTGCCCAATACGGCCAGCAGCCGGGTCAGTATGGCCAGCAGCCGGGGCAGTACGGGCAGTACCCGCAGTACACCCCGCCGGGCGCCAAGGAGGGCTCGAAGCGCTCACTGGCCGTCATCGGCGGCGTTATTGGCCTGCTGGCCGCGATCATCGTGGCCGTGGTGCTGGTGATGGGCTTCTGGAAGCCGGGCTTCTTCGTCACCACCAAGCTGGACATCAGTGCCGCGCAGACCGGCGTGCAGCAGATCCTGACCGACGAGGCCAACGGCTACGGCGCCAAGAACGTCAAGGACGTCAAATGCAACGACGGCCAGAGCCCCACGGTGAAGAAGGGTGACACCTTCAACTGCGAGGTCAGCATCGACGGGACCAAGCGCCAGGTGACCGTGACGTTCCAGGACGACAAGGGCACCTACGAGGTGGGTCGGCCGAAGTAGCCGACAGTGCGTGCCGGACGGGCTAGCCGGGCAGCGCGTCGAGCGCCTTCTGCAGCCGCCCGATCGAGGACGTAACGCCGTACTGTTCGGCGAGTTTGACGACCTTGCGCGGGTGCGCGGCCGCCAGCGGCAGGGTGTCTGACGGCGTGGAGAAGTTGACGTCGGCATCGGTGGCCACCCGTACCACCGGCCCGGCGGCCTCGATGTAGTCGGTGGCCGCCAGCAGCTTGGTCCGATACGCCTTGGACATCCTCGATTTGGGGTCGTGTGCGGCGGCCAGGATGCCCTCCAGTGAGCCGTGCTGGGCCAGCAGCGTCGCGGCCGTCTTCTCCCCGACACCGGGGACGCCGGGCAGCCCGTCGGAGGGGTCGCCGCGCAGCAAGGCCAATTCGGCGTAGGCGGGTCCGGCGCGGTCGACGGGCACGCCGTAGGTCTCCGCGACTTCTGCCGGCCCGAACTTCGTCGCCTTCGCCAGCCCGCGGCCGAGGTAGAGCACCCTGACCTTGACCGGGTCGTCGCACACCAGTTGCAGCAGATCGCGGTCCCCGCTGACGACGACGACCGGGTCCAGGCGCTCCCTGAACGCCAGGGTGCCGAGAACGTCGTCGGCCTCACATTCCGGCGCGCCCGCAGTGGGAATGCCGAACGCGTCCAAGAGCTCCAGGATCATGTCGATCTGAGGAGTCAGCTCGTCGGGCACCTCTTCGATGTCGGGCTGGCCGGCGGGTTCCTCGACCGCGACGCGGTGGGCCTTGTAGGACGGGATCAAATCGACGCGCCACTGCGGGCGCCAGTCGTCGTCGCGGCACACCACCAGCCGGGACGGCTGCTCCCGCGTGATCACTGTCGCGACGGCGTCCAGGAAGCCGCGTACCGCGTTGACCGGCCGCCCGTCGGGCGCGGTGATCGATGAGGGCACACCGAAATAGGAGCGAAACCACATGCTGGCGCCGTCGAGCAGCAACAAGGACATGCGGGTCATCCTGCCAGGGGTTGTGGACGGTCTCGGCGGGTATCCGATCGGCATGCCGCAGGTTCAGGTGTTCGCCGATGTGCGTCGCAGTGCCGACTCGATGTGGCGGGAGCTCGGCGCGTTCCAGAGCATCGGGCGATGGCATCCGATGCTCAAGGTTGCGGAAGGCGAGGGCGAAGAGCCCGGCGCGACGCGGACTCTGGAGACCCAAGACGGCGTGCGATGGGTCGAGCGGTTGACGGAGCGCGACCGATCGCAACGGTTCTACCGCTACGAGGTGACCTCAACCGAGCGGCCGATCGCCGACTTTCGAGGAGAGTTCCGGATCCGCGAGGGCGGACCACAAAAGTGCACCGTGATCTGGACGGCCCAGTTCGCGGTCACCACTGATGAGGAAAAGAAGGTCAGCGACACGGTGCGCGAGTTCTTCCGCGCCGGAGCGCGCGCCATCGAGAAGCAATTCACGGTGCGGCCGGTGACTGCGCTGCGCCGCCGCATACGGACAATGCAACGCAGGCGATAGGTCGCCGTTGACTCGCCTGTTAGCCGATTCGCGGGATCGCATTGAGCGCAACGACTTGAGCGCAGCTCCTTAAGGGGGCTGTCGCCAAAGCAGTCGTTCGCCCCGGGCGCGCTGGCTGCAGCGGCACCCACCCGGCTGCGGCGGCTCCGATCTCACGCCCGAGCCAACGCCGCCCCGGCCGGTCCGTCGACCGTCGATGCCACGATCGGCGAGCTGGAACGGGAAGGCTTCGATGTCATCGTGAATCGCGTCGGCGACGCTCCGCGGGAGCAGTGCACCGTCACCGCGGTTCGTCCCGGCCAGGAGTACTCGCGTACTGATTCCGGGGTACCTGGAGCCGACGGCCCCGTCACCACGCTGCTAGGCAAGACGGTCTACGTCGACATCATGTGCTGACGTCCGACTCGAGGGGCGCCCGCAACGGGCGCCCTCAGCCTTGCCGACTTGCACGATCTTGACATAGGAAAAGGCATGGCCTTTCTTGTTGATCGCATCGACCACGTGGTGCTCAACTGCCGTGACGTCGACTCCACCACTGACT
>JBKOYU010000861.1:0-9039 GCA_046725575.1 Actinomycetota bacterium
CGCCGCCAACGTCGGCGTGCAGGCCGTCGTCACCATCGCCGACGACCTCGAGTCCGCGCGCTGGGTGACCGAGGCCGCCGACTGGGATTCGCGCGTCTACGCCGCCGTCGCACTGCACCCGACGCGCGCCAACGCACTCACCGACGAAGCCAAGGCCGTCATCGAGCGGCTGGCCGAGCACCCGCGCGTCGTCGCGATCGGCGAAACCGGCATGGATATGTACTGGCCCGGAAAACTCGACGGCTGCGCCGACCCTGCCGAACAGCGCGAGGCCTTCGCCTGGCACATCGACCTCGCCAAGCGCACCGGCAAGCCGCTGATGATCCACAACCGCGACGCCGACGCCGAGGTCCTCGACGTCCTAAAAGCGGAGGGCGCGCCGGAGACCGTGATCTTCCACTGCTTCTCGTCGGACGCAGAAATGGCCCGCACCTGCGTGGCCAACGGCTGGCTGCTCAGCTTGGCCGGCACCGTCAGCTTCAAGAACGCGCACGCGCTGCGGGAAGCCGCGTCGCTGATCCCGCCAAACCAGCTGCTCGTCGAGACCGATGCGCCGTTTTTGACCCCGCACCCATATCGTGGCGCCCCGAACGAGCCGTACTGCCTGCCCTACACGGTGCGGGCGCTCGCCGACGTCGTCGATCGCCCGGCAGAAGACATTGCCCAAGCAAGTACTACGACTGCCGTGCGGGCCTATGGGCTGCCAAGTTGCCGCCCCTAGACCAATTCGTTACCGTGCTGTGATCGAACACGGAGCCGGAAGGCCGGCGACATCGGGCCCAGCGAAGCGGTCCTTTTGACTCACGTCCGACAGTCGGGATAGACCACATTTTGAATATTCTGAATAAGCTCCACGAAGCACGCTCGCCGATGCTTCGGCTGCTAGTCGGTGCGACGTTGCTCGCACTCACCTTCGCCGGCGGGTACGCCGTTGCTGCGCACAAGATCATCACGCTGACCGTCGACGGAACACAAATGACGGTTGCCACGATGAAGTCCCGCGTGATCGACGTGGTCAAGGAGAACGGCTTCGACGTCGGCGAGCGCGACGACCTCTACCCGGCGGCCAGCGAGCCAGTCCACCAGTCCGATTCCATCGTGCTGCGCCGCAGCCGGCCGCTGCAGATCTCGCTCGACGGTGAGAACAGCAGGCAGGTGTGGACAACGGCGTCGACGGTCCAAGAGGCACTGGCCCAACTGCGGATGACCGACAAGGCGCCAGCCGCGGCCTCGCGCGGCAGTCGCGTCCCGCTGGCGGGCATGTCACTGCCCGTTGTCAGCGCAAAGACCGTGCAGCTCAACGACGCCGGCGTGACACGGACACTGCATCTTGCCGCGCCGAACGTCGCGGGACTACTCGAGGTCGCGGGCGTGCCGCTGAAGCAGAACGACGCGGTTCTGCCGGCCGCGTGGTCGCCGGTGGTCGACAACATGCAGATCCAGGTGACACGAATCCGCATCGACAAGGTGACCGAGCGTGCCCCCCTGCCACCGAACAACGAGCAGATTCCCGATGTGACTCTGAACATGAGTCGCCAGGTCGTCGACGACCCCGGGACGCCCGGCACTCAGGACGTCACATTCGCCGTGGCGACGGTGAACGGCGTCGAGACCGGCAGGTTGCCAGTAGCCAATGTCGTCGTCACGCCCGCCCGCGACGGGGTGCTCCGAGTTGGCGCGAAACCGGGGACGGAAGTTCCCCCGGTAAGTAATGGAGCCACCTGGGATTCGCTGGCGACATGCGAAGCCGGAGGTAATTGGGCCATCAATACCGGCAATGGTTTTTACGGCGGCGTCCAATTTGATCAAACCACATGGGAGCGAAACGGCGGTCTGAGGTATGCTGCGAGAGCGGATCTGGCCTCAAGAGAAGAACAGATCGCGATTGCTGAGGTCACTCGGGCGCGACAAGGTTGGGGCGCGTGGCCCGTGTGTAGCGGGAGGATTTGAGCGCGCTGACTATTCGACTCCTCGGGCGGACCGAGATACGACACCTGGCGAAAGAGATTGATTTCAGGCCGCGCAAATCTTTCGGCCAGAATTTCGTCCACGACGCGAACACCGTTCGCCGTATCGTTTCGGCCTCTGGTGTCAATCGGCATGACCACGTACTCGAGGTCGGTCCGGGTCTTGGTTCGTTGACCTTGGCCCTGCTCGACAGGGGCGCCAGGGTGACCGCAGTCGAGATCGATCCGGTGCTGGCCCGCCAGCTCCCGAAGACCATCGCCGAGCATTCCCACAGCGAGATCAACCGGCTGACCGTGCTCAACCGCGACATCCTGACGCTGCACCGGCCCGACCTGGCCGAGCAGCCGACTGCGCTGGTGGCCAACCTGCCGTACAACGTCGCCGTCCCGGCCCTGCTGCACCTGCTCGCCGAGTTCCCGTCGATCCGCACGGTGATGGTGATGGTGCAGGCCGAGGTCGCCGAGCGGCTCGCCGCCGAACCCGGCGGCAAGGACTACGGAGTGCCCAGCGTCAAGGTCCGGTTCTTCGGCAACGTCCGGCGCTACGGCATGGTGTCGCCGACTGTGTTCTGGCCGATCCCGCGGGTGTATTCGGGACTGGTGCGCATCGACCGCCACGAGGCCTCGCCGTGGCCGACCGACGCCGACTTCCGCAGCCAGGTGTTCGAGCTGATCGACGTCGCGTTCGCGCAGCGCCGCAAGACGTCGCGTAACGCGTTCGCCGAGTGGGCGGGTTCGGGCAACGAGTCGGCCCGCCGGCTGCTGGCCGCGAGCATCGACCCGTCCCGCCGTGGCGAGACGTTGTCGGTCGCGGACTTCGTCCGCCTGCTGCGGCGCTCCGGAGAGTGGGAACCCAAGCCCAAGGAGTCGCAGCCGCAGGCCCAGCAGGCACCGCAGGCACAGACTTCGGAGATTCGCGCCCTCTAGCGGCTATTCCTTGGCGTCCTTGTCGAGGAACTCGTCCATCAACGGCATCCGCACGACGTCAGGTGCGGCGGCACAGACCCGAAACTCGGAGCCAGTTAAAGTTCGGTTACATAAAGATTTGGCGCACAAGTTACTGCAACGCCCGGGTGATCAACGCGATGAACTCCGAACACGATTCGTATCGGTTGTCCGGGCCTTTCGCCAAGGCCTTGCTCATGAACGAGTCGAACGCATGTGGCAGCCAGTC
Source organism: Actinomycetota bacterium (assembly GCA_046725575.1). GTDB lineage: Bacteria > Actinomycetota > Actinomycetes > Mycobacteriales > Mycobacteriaceae > Mycobacterium. The sequence continues at coordinate 3,142 of JBKOYU010000861.1, forward strand.
GATTTTGCGGGAGAGCTTCGGCGGCGGGGAGTTGAGGTGCTCATCCACCAGCCCCATCGACGTGGTCGCGGTGAACGGTGGGGAGCCGGTGATCAACTCGAACGCTGTGCACGCCAATGCGTACTCGTCGGTGGCTGCCCACGGCGCGTGCCCACGCAGCAGCTCGGGAGCCGAGTAGGGCAGCGACGCCTCGATGTGCGCGGGTCTGCGGCCCGCGTCTTCGGCAACCGCGTGCGCGACGCCGAAGTCGATCAGCACCGCTCCATGTACCGGAAAGGGCAGCGACACAAGGATATTTGATGGCTTGACGTCACAATGCACGATGCCCAGCTGATGGGCGTAGTCCAACGCATCGGCGATCTGGCCCAGCGCGGCGAGCCGGTCGGCCAGGCCCTGCAGCTTGGCCACCGTGCCACCCTCGACCAATTCCATTGCCAGCCAACCGGATCCGCACTCATACACCTTGATGATGTGCGGGTGGTCGAGCCCGTGGGCGAAGTCGAATTCCCGCTGCAGTCGCGCTATCTGGGGAGGTTCGCGGTAATGATTGTCGAGAACCTTCAGCGCCACCACGCGATCGGGGCCCGCAGCATCGTGCGCCCGGTACACCGTCGCGTACCCACCGTGGCCGAGGGCCGCGTCGACGACGTAGCCCTCAAACCGTTCGCCGGGGGACAGCACTTCCACAGCCTATGGTTTGCTGACGGTGTCCGCCTGCCGGAACGAGGACGGCGGACCGGCCATCTCGGTACTTCGGCACCTGTCTTGCTCGTCGCGGCGCTAATGTCGTGCCGTGTCCGCCTCCGACGGAAAAACCGCGTCCGAGTGGGTTCCCACCGGGTCGGTGACCGTGCGGGTGCCGGGCAAGGTCAACCTGTATCTCGCCGTCGGTGACCGCCGTGACGATGGCTACCACGAGCTGACGACCGTCTTTCATGCCGTGTCACTGCTCGACGAGGTCACCGTGCGCAACGCCGACGTGCTGTCGCTGGAACTGTCCGGCGTGGGCGTGGAGTCGTTGCCAACCGACGAGCGCAACCTGGCCTGGCAGGCCGCCGAGTTGATGGCCGAGCATGTCGGGCGCGCGCCGGACGTCGCGATCTCCATCGAAAAGTCGATTCCCGTGGCGGGCGGTATGGCGGGCGGCAGCGCCGACGCGGCGGCCGTGCTGGTGGCCATGAACACGCTGTGGGAACTCGGCGTGCCACGCCGCGACCTGCACGCGCTGGCCGCCCAGCTCGGCAGCGACGTCCCTTTCGCGCTGCACGGCGGCACCGCGCTGGGCACCGGCCGCGGCGAGGAGCTCGCCACCGTGCTTGCCCGCAGCACGTTCCACTGGGTGCTGGCCTTCGCCGACGAAGGCCTGTCCACTCCCGCGGTGTTCAGCGAGATCGACCGGTTGCGGGAGACCGCGGGTGCCGGCCGGGAGCAGCCGCCGCGGCTCGACGATCCGGAGCCGGTGTTGGCCGCGCTGGCGTCCGGCGACCCCGCCGAGCTGGCCCCGCTGCTGGGCAATGACCTGCAGCCGGCGGCGCTGAGCCTGGACCCGGGGCTGCGGCGCACGCTTCGGGCGGGCGCCGACGCCGGCGCGCTGGCCGGGATCGTGTCGGGGTCCGGCCCGACGTGTGCGTTCCTGTGCACCTCGGCAGCCGCGGCCATCGACGTCGGGGCGCAGCTGGCGGGTGCCGGGGTATGCCGCACCGTGCGGGTGGCCAGCGGGCCTGTGCACGGCGCCAGGGTGGTGCCCGCGCCGTCGACCTCGGTTTGACCCCCGTCGCTTCGCTCGCCCCCCCGGGGGACAGTTTGATCACGTCGAGGTGTGACCCAGGCCTCAATTCTCGCTTGAGTTTGGCGGCTACTTAAGAGTTGCTTAAGATGATCGGCGGTGAAAGCTAGCGGTCAGGAATCGGGCGCGACCTTTTCAACCACCGGTAACCCCGGTGGTAGGTCAGACGGATATATACGCAAAACACCGATTCGAGACCTAACCGCTCCCCAATTGTGTGCGCGCCTACGCGAAAGCGCCCTCTATCAGCGGGAGCATTACACCCAGGCATTTGCTCTGGGACCGATGTCGCCGGCGCGGCGGCTCCGGAAACCAAGGAGGCTGTCGTGAGCAGATTCACCGAGAAGATGTACCGCAACGCCCGCACCGTGACGACGGGCATGGTCACCGGTGAACCCCACGAACCCGTCCGCCACACCTGGGGTGAGGTCCACGAGCGCGCTCGCTGCATCGCAGGCGGCCTGGCCGCCGCGGGCATCGGCCTGGCTGACGCGGTCGGCGTGCTGGCCGGTTTCCCGGTCGAGATCGCGCCGACGGCGCAGGGCCTGTGGATGCGCGGCGCCAGCCTGACCATGCTGCACCAGCCCACGCCGCGCACCGACCTGGTGATCTGGGCCGAGGACACCATGACCATCATCGGCATGATCGAGGCAAAGGCGGTCATCGTCTCCGAGCCGTTCACCGCCGCGATCCCGGTGCTCGAGGAGAAGGGCATCACGGTCCTGACCGTCGCCGACCTGCTGACGTCGGATCCGATCGACCCGATCGACGTCGGCGAGGACGACCTGGCGCTGATGCAGCTGACGTCCGGCTCGACCGGTTCGCCGAAGGCCGTTCAGATCACGCACCGCAACATCTACTCCAACGCGGAGGCGATGTTCATCGGCGCCGAGTACGACGTCGACAAGGACGTCATGGTCAGCTGGCTGCCGTGCTTCCACGACATGGGCATGGTCGGCTTCCTGACCATTCCGATGTACTTCGGCGCCGAGCTCGTCAAGGTCACGCCGATGGACTTCCTGCGCGACACCCTGCTGTGGGCCAAGCTCATCGACAAGTACAAGGGCACCATGACCGCGGCGCCCAACTTCGCCTACGCGCTGTTCGCCAAGCGGCTGCGCAAGCAGGCCGAGCCCGGTCAGTTCGACCTGTCCACGCTGCGGTTCGCGTTGTCGGGCGCCGAGCCGGTCGAGCCCGCCGACGTCGAGGACCTGATCGACGCCGGCAAGCCGTTCGGGCTCAAGCCGGAGGCCATCCTGCCTGCCTACGGCATGGCCGAGACCACGCTGGCGGTGTCGTTCTCCCCATGCAACGCAGGTCTGGTCGTCGACGAGGTCGACGCCGACCTGCTGGCCGCACTGCGCCGCGCTGTGCCCGCCACCAAGGGCAACACCCGCCGGCTGGCCTCGCTCGGCCCGCTGCTGAAGGACCTGGAGGCCCGCGTCATCGACGAGCACGGCAACGTGATGCCGCCCCGCGGTGTCGGCGTCATCGAGCTGCGCGGTGAGTCGCTGACGCCGGGCTACATCACCATGGGCGGTTTCATCCCCGCACAGGACGAGCACGGCTGGTACGACACCGGCGACCTCGGCTACATCACCGAGGACGGCAACGTCATCGTGTGCGGCCGCGTCAAGGACGTCATCATCATGGCGGGCCGCAACATCTACCCGACCGACATCGAGCGGGCCGCGGGCCGCGTCGAAGGGGTCCGGCCGGGCTGCGCCGTCGCGGTGCGCCTGGATGCCGGGCACTCGCGCGAGACGTTCGCCGTCGCAGTGGAGTCCAACGCGTGGCAGGACCCGGTCGAGGTGCGCCGCATCGAGCACCAGGTCGCCCACGAGGTGGTCGCGGAGGTCGACGTGCGTCCGCGCAACGTCGTGGTGCTCGGACCGGGCACCATCCCCAAGACCCCGTCGGGCAAGCTGCGCCGCTCCACCTCGGCCTCGCTCGTCAGGTAGCCCCGCTCCCCGCGAGCGACCGTGTCTGTACATAGACACGCCGTATAAATCTGTCACTTTGCGGTCGCTCGCGGAGACTTCCCGAGGGCGACGGGTGGCAGGTACTCATCAACGAGGGTGCGACGCCACCACATCCGCTCGTGCACCAGTTCGCGCCATGAGGTGAACCGGTACTGATAGAGCTGAGCCCGCACATACCGCGGCGGCGACTCGGGGAACGGATTGTGCCGAAGCAGGCGCAGCGTCGGGGGATCGTTCTGCAGCAGCCGTACGACGAACGGGCCGAGCCAATCCCGGGCATACAGCGGTGTCAGCGCGGCGAACCACATCAGCCAGTCCAGCCGCAGATGGTAGGGCGCCCACTGGCGTGGCAGCCGGTGCGGGTCACCAGGCTTGCCTTTGAATCCGTACTCCCTCCACACCGTCTGATCGGTGATCTCCGGCTCGTCGGTGCCTTCAATCACCACCTCAAGGCGAATACGACCGATGCTGCCGAAGGCACCGTAGGTGTTGATCAGGTGATACGGGTTGAACGCCGCGTTCATGCGCTGATGGCTTGAGACCAGGTTGCGCACCGGCCAGTAGCTCAGGAACACCGTCATCACCGCGAACGCGATCACCAGGCCCGCGAACCAGAGCGGCGGGCCCGGCAGCGCAGGCGGGTCGGGCACCGGGAACAACGCTGCTGCCGAGGAGTTGTCGACCGCGCTGGCGGCAAGGATGATCGTGATCCAGTTCAGCCAGGCGAAGTTGCCGGAGAGCACCAGCCACAGCTGCGTGACAATGACGACGGCCGCGGCCACGCTCGCCACGGGCTGGGGGGCAAACAACGCGAACGGCACGACCAGTTGGGCGAAATGATTGCCCGCCACTTCGACCCGATGCAGAGGCCTGGGCAGGTGATGGAAGAACCAACTCAGTGGTCCCGGCATCGGTTGCGTCTCGTGGTGGTAGTACAGGCATGTCAGGTCGCGCCAGCATGGGTCGCCGCGAAGCTTGATCAGGCCCGCGCCGAACTCGACCCGGAAGACCAGCCAGCGCGCCGCAAATATCGCGAGCAGCGGGGGCGCCGTCTCATCGTTGCCGAGAAAGATCGCAAGAAATCCGGCCTCGAGTAAGAGGGATTCCCAGCCGAACCCGTACCACCGCTGCCCGACGTTGACGATCGACAGATAGAGGGCCCAGAGCACCAGCCACATCACCATCGCCGCCCACAGCGGCACCTGATCGGTCACGCCGGCGACGGTGGCCGCCGACAGCGCCGCTCCGAACCAGCAGGCGACTGCGAAGAATCGGTCGGAGTAGCGGAGGTGGAAGATGCTCGGTGCGGTCCGGAATGACACCCGCGCCACAAACCGTGGAACCGGAAGCATCCCGCGTTCACCGATCAGAGGACGGAACTGTCGCGCAGCCGCAATGAAGGCGATCAGATAGACCACCGCAACGCCGCGCTGCAGGATTTGCCTAGCCAACCAATACTCGGGTGCTACGAACCATTCCGCGTCCACTTCGGGTACTCCTATGACCTGTTGTACCCCGCAGACGCGGTTTTGACGCGACCGCACACTCACGCGCAGCGACGGTCCGCGTCAGGCCGATAGTTGGGCGATGTCCAGTCCGAGCATCGGCAGCACGTCGTTGATGATGCGGTCAGCGTTGTCTGCCGCTCGCAGCGGCCGTAGCGTCACCCCATCGGCTCGGGGCGGGGCACCTCGGGATGGTTCGCGACGGCTGTGTCGAACTTGCGCTTGAGGTCGACGACCTCTTCGTCGCCCTTCATCAGCGGGGTGACCATGACGTTGCATCCGGTCCGCACCGCGAAATCGTGTGAATCGGGATCGCGGGCGGCGATCCACACGGGCGGCTACAGGCCATCACCCACACACTGTTCGTCTGCCGCGTCGTGCATGCCACGGTCAGCGAACGTCATCCCATGATCTATAGCGCCGGTAGGTTCTTCGACGGTGGCGCCCTTACTCCGTTGGGATGACGCCACGCCAGGCCGACCTCGAAGGAGCCCGACGGTGAGCAGGAAGAACGGCTCGGGCAACGGTTCGATCCAGGGCAGGTTGATCACGGAGATACGCCGCCGAATCATCGCCGGCGAGATCCAGCCGGGGGTGAACATTTCCGAACTGGCCCTCGCCGAGG
>JBKOYU010000160.1:0-12842 GCA_046725575.1 Actinomycetota bacterium
GGATCGTGCGCGTGCGGATCGACGGTCTGCTCTTCTTGGCTCATGCCTGGTCGGTTCGCCTCACTGCCGTTCGGCTTCACAGTGGAATGTTCCCGTGCTTCTTCGGCGGAATCTGCGTGATCTTGCGCTCCAGCAGCCGCAGCGCCGTAGCCACGTAGCCGCGGGTGTGCGACGGCGGGATCACCGCGTCGACATAGCCGCGCTCGGCGGCGATGTAGGGGTTGACGAGTGTGTCCTCGTAGTCCTGCTGCAGCTCCAGGCGTAATGCGTCGACGTCCTTGCCCTCCTGGGCGGCTTCCTTGAGCTGCTGGCGGTAGACGAAGCCGACGGCGCCGGACGCGCCCATGACGGCGATCTGGGCCGTCGGCCACGCAACGTTGACGTCGGCGCCCATCTCCTTGGAGCCCATCACGCAGTAGGCGCCGCCGTAGGCCTTGCGGGTGATCACGGTGACCTTGGCGACGGTGGCCTCGCCGTAGGCGTAGAGCAGCTTCGCGCCGCGCCGGATGATGCCGTTGTACTCCTGGTCAGTGCCGGGCAGGAAGCCGGGCACGTCGACGAGCATGACGATCGGGATGTTGAAGCAGTCGCAGGTCCGGATGAACCGGGCCGCTTTCTCGGAGGCATTGATGTCCAGGCAGCCGGCGAACTGGGTGGGCTGGTTGGCGACGATGCCCACGGGTCGGCCCTCGACGCGGCCGAACCCGACGATGATGTTCGTCGCGTAGCCAGCCTGCACCTCGAGGAATTCGTCGTCGTCGAGGATGCGGGTGATGACCTCGTGCATGTCGTACGGCTGGTTGGGCGAGTCCGGGATCAGCGTGTCCAGCTCCACGTCCTCGTCGGTGAGGTTGTCCTCGATGGCCCCTTCGGGAACCGGCACCGAGTACCGCGGCGGGTCGGAGTGGTTGTTGCTCGGTAGATAGGACAGCAGCTCGCGAACGTAGTCAAAGGCGTCCTGCTCGCCGGATGCGACGTAGTGCGCCAGGCCGGACTTGGCCATGTGGGTGTGCGCGCCGCCGAGCTCTTCCATCGTCACCTCTTCGCCGGTGACCGTCTTGATCACATCCGGCCCGGTGATGAACATCTGGCTGGTCTGGTTGACCATGATGACGAAGTCGGTCAGAGCGGGGGAGTACACATGGCCACCCGCCGCGGCGCCCATGATCAGCGAGATCTGCGGGATGACGCCGGAGGCCAGGATGTTGTTGTGGAAGATGTTGCTGTACAGGCCAAGTGAGACCACGCCCTCCTGGATGCGCGCGCCCGCTCCGTCGTTGATGCCGATGAGCGGGCGTCCGGTCTTGATGGCCAGCTCCTGCACCTTGACGATCTTCTCGCCGTAGACCTCACCGAGGCTGCCGCCGAACACCGTGGCGTCCTGGCTGAAGATGCAGACATCACGGCCGTCGATGGTGCCGTAACCGGTGACGACGCCGTCGCCCAGCGGCCGGTTCTCCTGCAGGCCGAAGTTGGTGCTGCGGTGCCGGGCCAGCGCGTCGAGCTCGACGAAGGAGTCCTCGTCCAGCAGCGCGAGAATGCGCTCCCGCGCGGTCAGCTTGCCCTTGGCGTGGACCTTCTCGACCGCGGCCTCACCGACCGGATGCAGGGTCTCTTCGGTCCGCTTGCGCAGATCGGCCAGCTTGCCGGCGGTGGTGTGGATGTCGATTTCGTGCTCGGAAGCCGGCTCGGTAACCCGTGTCATGGTCGTCGATGCTATCGGCCGGACGCGTTTCCCTCTCAGGCAGGCTTGCGCAGCACCATGCACTCACTCCGGATAGTCGTTTGCTGAACGCCACACTCTTCAATGAGCGCGGTGCCCGCAAGGCGAAGCGCCCAACGGCGGGCACAACCCGGCCAGCGGAATGAACCTGCTTTACTGGATGGGCGATCGCTTCGATGACAAGCCGGTGCGAAATGACTGCTGACAGGTTGCGGGTTCCACTCGATGCGGCGGCGCTGCGGGCTGCGGTGATCGGGTCGTCCCCGATGTGGCGACGGATCGACGTCGTCGCCGAAACCGGTTCTACCAACGCCGATCTCATCGCACGCGCCGCGGCGGGCGAAGATATCGACGGCGTGGTGCTGATCGCCGAGCATCAGACCGCCGGGCGCGGACGACAGGGTCGCAGCTGGTCGGCCGTGCCGCACGCGCAGATCACCCTGTCGGTGGGGGTCGACCCCGGCGCTGTGCCCACCGAGGCCTGGGGATGGCTGTCGCTGGCCACCGGCGTCGCGGTCGTGGATGCGGTCGCGGCCGTCACCGGTGTGCAGGCGGGTTTGAAATGGCCCAACGACGTGCTGGCGGGCGGAGGCAAATTGGCAGGCATTCTGGCCGAAGTGGCCGCGCCCCAGCGCTATATCGTCGTCGGGCTTGGCCTCAACGTCACACTGCGCCGCGCCGAGGTGGCCGTGCCCGAGGCCACGTCGCTGCTCGAGCTCGGTGTCGACAGGCCCGACCGGGACCGACTCGTCGAGGAGTTGTTGCGTGAGCTGGGCGCCAGATTCGGCGACTGGCGGGCCGCGGCCGGGGCAGACACCCGCCTGGCCGTCGACTACCGGGAGCGCAGCCTCACCCTGGGCACCCCGGTGCGTGCCGTGCTGCCCGGCGGTGAAGAGATCACAGGCATCGCCCAGTCGGTCGACGAGCAGGGCCGGTTGTGCATTTACGATGATGGTCAACGATGGGTCGTCTCCGCGGGCGACGTGATGCACTTAAGGGCCAATAACTCAACGTAGCAACGTCTACTGTTTTAGCCATGGGTTATCCGGAGAACGTGCTGGCCGCCGAGGAACAGGTGGTGCTGCACCGTCATCCGCATTGGAAGCGGCTGATCGGTCCTGTGCTGATCCTGTTGGTGGTCACCGCCATAGCGGCGTTTGGCGCCGGGTACGTCAATCAGACCAACTGGGACCGCACCGCGCGCAACGTCGTGCTGCTCGTTATCGCCGCTATCTGGCTGGTGATCATCGGGTGGCTGACGGTCTGGCCGTACCTCAATTGGTGGACAACGCATTTCGTCATCACCGATCGTCGGGTGATGTTCCGGCACGGGCTGCTCACCAGGTCGGGCATCGACATTCCATTGGCGCGGATCAACAGCGTCGAGTTCCGGCACGGCCTGGTTAACCGGATGTTACGCACCGGCACCCTGATCATCGAATCGGCGTCGCAGGATCCCCTTGAGTTCCACGACATTCCGCGCGTGGAACGGGTGCACTCACTGCTGTATCACGAAGTCTTCGACACCCTGGGCTCGGAGGAATCCCCGAGCTGACCGAGCCGCCGGGCGCGCCGACTGGGGCGACGCAGCGGCGTGACAGTGCGCTCTTGGTGCGCGTGCTCGACATGGTCCTCCATGGCCTCGGCGAGTCCGCCGGCGGTAAGCGATTCGAAGGCCTTGTCCGGGGCGCGGCCGAACTCCTCGGGGAACACCCAGCGACGGAAGGCCCAGAACCGGAACGCCATCTGCAGCAGGTTGCCGATGATGTAGGCCGAGATGAAGTCGGCGATGTTCTCCACCGTCAGCGACACATCGGGCACGCGCAGGTGCAGAACGTAGCTGGAGAACCACAGCGGCGCCATGGACACCAGCACCCCGACGCCGCTGAACGCGAAGAACATCAGCGCCTCGTGATGGCGCTCGCGGCCGCCGCGGTCGCGGAAGCTCCATTCCCGGTTGAGGATGTACGACGCGATCACCGCGACGATGCCCGCGATGACCTTGGCCGTCACCGGCTTGGGCTCCAGCACCGTCAGCTTGAGCGTGTAGAACACCGCCGAGTCGATGATGAAGGTCGTCGCCCCCACGATCACGAACTTGATCAGTTCGTGATGCCGCTCGAAGTACGGCTGGATCGGGCGGGGCAGCCGTGCGATCGTGGCGTCGGTGAAGGACACAACAGCGCAGTGTACGGAAGTACGCCGGGCGACGCGTACCCGTGCTAGTCACCGCATGGATAACTGCCGGTCATCGCCATGACAACATATGCACGTGCCACGTAACCCCAGCGAGCCACCAGTGGTGACCATGGTCGGCGGCGGCCAGCTCGCCAGGATGACCCATCAAGCCGCAATCGCCCTGGGTCAGACGTTGCGGGTGCTGGCCGTCAGCCCGGACGACCCGGCCGCGCAGGTCACCCCTGATGTGGTGATCGGCGCACACAACGACCTGGACGCGCTGCGCCGCGCGGCCGCAGGCGCCGACGTGCTGACCTTCGATCACGAACACGTGCCGACCGAGCTGCTCGAGAAGCTCGTTGCCGACGGAGTGACGGTGGCCCCGCCGCCGTCGGCGCTGATCCACGCCCAGGACAAGCTGGTGATGCGGCAGCGGCTCGAGGCGCTCGGCGCACCGGTGCCGCGGTTTGCGCCGGTGTCCGAGGTGGCTGACGTGGACGCATTCGCCGCCCGCATTGACGCCCCGATCGTGGTCAAGACGGTGCGCGGCGGCTACGACGGCCGGGGGGTCACGCTCGCGCGTGATCTGAGCGAGGCCCGGGAAGTCGCAGGGCGGCACCTGGCCGACGGGGCCGCCGTGCTCGTCGAGGAGAAGGTGGCCATGCGGCGTGAATTGGCCGCCCTCGTGGCCCGGTCGCCGTTCGGGCAGGGCGCGGCATGGCCCGTGGTGCAGACCGTGCAGCGCGACGGCATCTGCGTGGAGGTGATCGCGCCGGCGCCCGGCCTGGATGCCGAAATCCGTAGCACCGCAAGCCAGTTGGCGCTGCGGCTGGCGGCCGAACTCGGTGTGGTCGGGGTGCTGGCCGTGGAGTTGTTCGAGACGGTCGACGGCGCGCTGATGGTCAACGAGCTCGCGATGCGGCCACACAACTCCGGCCACTGGACCATGGACGGCGCCCGGACCGGTCAGTTCGAACAACACCTGCGCGCGGTGCTGGACTATCCGCTGGGCGACACGGCGCCGATCGCACCGGTGACGGCGATGGCCAATGTTCTTGGCGCGCAGCAGCTTCCGTCGATGAGCATCGACGAACGGTTGCATCACCTGTTCGCCCGGATGCCGGAAGCCAGGGTTCATCTGTACGGCAAGGGCGAGCGGCCCGGCCGAAAGATCGGGCACGTCAACATCCTCGGCGAGGTCGGCGGATCGCTCGACGACGACGCGTTCGTCGCAGATGTGCGGGAACGCGCGGCCCGAGCCGCACACTGGTTATCGCACGCCGAATGGACCGACGGATGGAGTGAGCATGACTGAAGCCCCGGCCCCGCGGGTCGGGGTGATCATGGGCAGCGACAGCGACTGGTCCGTGATGGAGGAAGCGGCGCACGCGCTGGCCGAATTCAACGTGCCGTTCGAGGTTGGCGTGGTGTCCGCGCATCGCACCCCCGGCCGCATGCTCGACTATGCGCGGACCGCCGCCCGCCGCGGCATCGAGGTGATCATCGCGGGCGCGGGCGGCGCGGCACACCTGCCCGGCATGGTCGCGTCGGCGACGCCGCTGCCGGTGATCGGTGTGCCGGTGCCGCTGGCCAAGCTCGACGGCCTTGACTCGCTGCTGTCGATCGTGCAGATGCCTGCGGGCGTTCCGGTTGCGACGGTGTCGATCGGCGGCGCCCGCAACGCCGGGCTTCTGGCGGTCCGCATCCTCGGCGCGTCGGATGCCGCGCTGCGGACGCGGATCGAGGATTTTCAGAGCGAATTGGCCGACAAGGTGTTGCAAAAGGATGCGGCGCTGCGAAACCGGCTGCTCGGGCAGTAGGCTGCTGGCGCGAGAGGTAAGGTTACCGGCGAGTAGCAAGGAGTCGCCATGGCCATCGGTAACCCGTCGTTTGATTCTTTCAAGCTCGCCGACGAACACAACGAATTGCGTGCGGTGCTTCGTGACTTGTGCGAGAAGGAAATTGCCCCATACGCCGCCGACGTCGACGAGAAGGCCCGGTATACCGACGAAGCCTTAGCCGCCCTGACGTCGTCGGGCTTCGCCGCCATCCACATCCCCGAGGAGTACGGCGGACAGGGCGGCGACTCGGTGGCCGCCTGCATTGTCATCGAAGAGGTGGCGCGGGTATGCGCGTCGTCGTCGCTGATTCCGATTTGCAACAAGCTGGGCACGATGGGCCTGCTGATGCGCGGCTCGGAAGAACTCAAGAAGCAGGTGTTGCCGTCGATCGCGGCCGGTGAAGCGGTGGCGTCGTATGCGCTGTCCGAGCGCGAAGCAGGCAGCGACGCCGCGTCGATGCGGACCCGCGCCCGCCAGGAGGGCGACGAGTGGGTGCTCAACGGCGCCAAGTGCTGGATTTCCAACGGCGGCCACTCGACCTGGTACACCGTGATGGCCGTGACGGATCCAGGCAAGGGCGCCAACGGCATATCGGCGTTCGTGGTGCACAAGGACGATCCCGGGTTCACGGTGGGCGCCAGGGAACACAAGATGGGCATCAAGGGCTCGCCCACCACCGAGTTGTACTTCGAGGACTGCCGCATACCTGGGGACCGGATCATCGGTGAGCCGGGCACCGGCTTCAAGACCGCGCTGGCGACGTTGGACCACACCCGGCCGACGATCGGCGCGCAGGCGGTCGGTATCGCGCAGGGCGCGCTGGATGCGGCGATCGCATATGTCAAGGAGCGCAAGCAGTTCGGCAAGGCGATCGCCGATTTCCAGGCCGTGCAGTTCATGCTCGCCGACATGGCGATGAAGTTGGAGGCCGCCAGGCTGATGGTGTACACCGCCGCCGCCCGCGCCGAACGCGGTGAGCCCAATCTGGGCTTCATCTCCTCGGCGTCGAAGTGCTTCGCCTCCGACGTCGCGATGGAGGTGACCACCGACGCCGTGCAGTTGTTCGGCGGCTACGGCTACACCACCGACTTCCCCGTCGAGCGGTTCATGCGCGACGCCAAGATCACTCAGATCTACGAGGGCACCAACCAGATTCAGCGCGTCGTCATGGCGCGAGCGCTGCTGAAGTAATCCTCAGCCCGCGTACTCCACGAAGAACGCCATACCCGCCTCGAGGTGATAGGTGTTGTGGCAGTGGCTGATCCACTTGCCGGGATTGTTCGTGTCGATGTCAACCTCGACGGTCTGCTTCGGCGGCACCAGCACCGTGTCCTTGCGGGCCTTCGGCACGTTGTTGTTCATCACCTGGAACGTGTGGCCGTGTAGGTGGAACGGGTGGAACATCATCGAATCGTTGATGAAGCGGATCCGGACCCGCTCGTTCGGCTTCACCGGCACCCCGTCGTTCGGCGGGCTGTACAGCCTGCCGTTGACAGGCCAGGTGTAGCCGTTGACGGGGCCGGTCAGCCGGGCGTCGATCACCTGATCCGGCGCCTTGGCCGGCAGCGTCACCTCCGGCGTCGGTGACAACGTCGCGGTGTCAAGGGGCTCCTCCTTGCGTACCGACGCGACGAAGGCGTCGACGTTCACCGCATTCGGCGCATTGTTGACGAGCATGTTCAGCTGTGCGTGGCCCGGCTTGCCCTCGGGCACGGCGACCACCGGCAGCGACTCGTTGACGGTGACGATCGCGTCCGCCCGCTCGCCCATGCCGAGGATGACCGAGTTCGCCTGCACCGGCACCACCGGGTAGCCGTCGGTCTGGATCACCTTCATCGTCGTGTTGGGTATCGCCACCCGGAATGCGGAGTCCGACCCGGCATTGATGACGCGCAGCCGAATCCGTTGGCCGGCAAGGTAATCCACCACCTGCGGATCGGCGGGCACCCGGCCGTTGACGACGAAATAGGGGTAGTCGACGTCGCCGCCGTCTTCGCCGAGCGGGCTTGTCGGCGTCACGCCGGGCCCGCCGGGTGCCATCGGCTTCATGCCGGTCTTGCGCAGGTTTTCAAAGACCTGGTCCGGGTTCGTGCCGGTGCCGTCGATCCAATCGTCGAGCACGAGGACCAGTTCGTCGTCGTAGTCGACTTTTTCACGTGGGTCCTCGATGATCAGCGGTCCGTACAGGCCGCGGTCGAGTTGGGCGCCGACATGCGAATGGAACCAGTAGGTTCCGGCGTCCGGGACCACGAAGTCGTAGGTGAACTTCTGGCCGTTGGGCACGGCGGCCTGGGTCAGGTCCGGCACGCCGTCCATGTCGTTGACGAGGGCGACGCCGTGCCAGTGCACGGTCACATCTTGGGGCATGGCGTTTGTCAGCTCCGCCCGCAGCCGCTCGCCCTTCTTCAGCCGGATCTCGCGGGCCGGCACCTGATTTCCGTACGTCCATGTCCGGACTTTGACGCCGCCGAGATCGATATCGGTTTCGCCCGCGGCAAGGCTGACATCGGTTGAAGTGGGTGTCGCAGCCTGCGGCTGTGACTTCGTACAGGCCGCTGCGACGCCAGCAGCGGCGCCGACCGCGCCCATCACCAGAAATTGACGCCGACCGATCATTTCCTCAGCGTGGCACTCAGGGCCTACCCGCGGGTGACTTTCTCCATCTGCCGGCGACGCTCTAGCACGGATGCGTCCGGGTTCGCCACCTGCACGAGTGAGGCACCAGCGGCGAAGACGGCCAACAGGTTGTCGGTGAGTTCATCGGCGGTCGCCCAGCCGGCCATCGACATCACCCGGTCGTCGCGCGTGAAACCCTGTTCGGCAGCCGAGGCTTGGGCTGCTGCGAAGACCTCGGCCACGGACCGGCCGTCCAGCCCGGGCCCCGGGTGGCGTTCCGGCGAAATCTGGTCGCCGTGCACGCGGACCGACGTTGCGTAATCGGTGACGCCGACGGGCAGGTCACCGGCAGGCTTTCCAAACGGGTCCAGCGATAGCACGGCGACCTCACCCGTACCCACGGCATCGTCGGCGTCGGGCAGTCGGTCGGCGGTACACAGCGCGATGTCGGCGTCCCCGGTCAGCACGGCTTCCGCTCCAATCCACCATATTCCGAACAGCACGGCGGCGGTCTGCCAGTGCGCGGGCAGCAGCACAGCGACCCGGCTCCCCCGTCCGGCGCCCATCTCATCGCGCAACAAATTTCCGGTCTTGGCGGCCCAGTTGGCAAGAGTGACCGTCGACAGCTCGATGCGTTCACCGGTGGCGTCGTCGTAGTAAGTGACCCGCGGGCCCATCGGGTCGGCCGCCATCAGCGGATCCAGCAGGGCCGAGGTGAGCGTGGTCAGTTGACGCACTCCGGATCGTTGGCGCCGGCCGTGAGGATCGGCGACGGGGTGGGCGCGGAGCCAGCCGAGTCACCGGTGTCGGCGGCCGCCTGGTCCACGTTGCCCAAAGTCGGATCGACACCGCTCGACCCCGGTCCGGTGTAGTCAGCGGCGAGCACGACACGCGCAGAGCCGGGGGACACCGACGCGTTCTCGACGACCGGTAGCCCGCCGAGCTCCTTGGAAACCGCTTGCGCGCCAAGGTCGTCGGCCTTGGCGGCCTGCACCTGGCTGCCAGTGACGTGGCCGCCGTCGTTGTTGCCGGTGGCGCCCGGCGTGAACCCCTTGTTGGTCAACACTTGTGAAACCGCGGCGGCCAGCCCGTTGACGTCGGTGTCGTTCACCACGTCGACGGTGGTTTTGCTTGGCGCGTAAGCCAATTCCTCGGTCTTGCCCTCATCCTGCTCTTGCAGGAGGCTGGCCACCCATTCCTTGACCTGGCTCGGGTCCACCCGGACCACGCTCTGCATGCCGTCATCGCTCCAGCCGGACTCTTCGAGGATCGGGATGGTGGCGAACGCGACGTTACCGGCGGCCAGCTTCTGCAGCTGCTCAGCGAAATCCATGATGTCCCAACCGTCGGACAGCACCACGGATCGTTGGACGGCGTCCTGCAGGCGGTTCAACGTCGACGGGCTGGACAGTGTCTTGCTGGAGATCACCTCGTGGGCGAGTGAGGCCATCACCGCCTGCTGTCTGGTGACCCGGTCCAGGTCGCCGCGGGGCAGGTCGTGGCGCTGGCGGACGAAGCTCAACGCCTGCGGGCCGTCGAGCTTCTGCCAGCCGGCAGGAAAGTCTGCCCCCGAAAGGGGTTCGTACACAGCATCTTTCAGGCAGACATTGACGCCACCCAGCGCATCGGTGATCAACGCGAACCCGAGCAGCCCGATCTCCGCGTAGTGGTCGACGGTGACACCGGTCAGGTTCGCGACCGTCTTGATCAGCGCTTCGCGTCCGGCTTCGGTGGACTGCTTGTCGGCGTCGGGATCCGAGACGCCCGATTCGACCAACTGGATCCGCTTCTCCTCCTTGACCGACCCGTAGACACCGTTGATCTTCATCTTCCCCACGCCGGGCGCCTCGACGTAGGAGTCGCGGGGGATCGAGATCGCGGTAGCTGACTTCCCGTTGTTCGGGATGCGCACCAAGATGATGGTGTCGGTGTTGGTGGAGAGGTCGTCGCCGGCCCGCAGCGTCGCCAGTTCCTCTTCCGAGAGCGGGTTGCCGTGCGCGTCTGTGCGGCTGTCCATGCCGACGAGCAGGATGTCGATCGCGCCGTCCTCGCCGCCCTCGCCGAGCGCGATCGGTGAAATGTGGTTGATGCCGGATTCGAACGACCGGATCTTGCCCCACGCCACGCCGGTGCCGACCACGATGGCCAGCGCCACCGTCACAGCGATGACACGGGTCAGGCGAGCGGGCATCTGCCCAGGCTACTTGCGAGACCGGCGCAGACCGGGTACCGCAGGTCGGCGTGCCAGACTCGTCACCGTGATTTCCCGGAAGTCAGACCGAATCGTTATCTCCGGTGCGGGTGGCATGGTGGGCCGCTTCTTGGCAGCTCAGGCGCGCCGCCAGGGTCGCGACGTGTTGGCGCTGACGTCGGCGGAGTGGGATATCACGGATCCGGCGGCGGCCGAGCGGTTCATCCAACCCGGTGACGTCGTGATCAACTGCGCGGCCTACACCAAGGTCGACGCCGCCGAAGAGGACAAGGACCGGGCCTATGCGGTGAACGCCGTCGGGCCCGAGAACGTCGCGCAGGCCTGCGCCCGTGCTGGCGCGGACCTCATCCATATCTCCACCGACTATGTGTTCTCCGGCACTCAGCGCCGCCCGTATGAGATCGACGACGAGACCGGCCCACTCAGCGTGTACGGACGCACCAAGCTGGCCGGTGAGCTGATGACCCTGGCCGCCATGCCCGAGGCGCACGTCGTGCGAACCGCCTGGATCTACGAAGGCGCCGACGGAAGCGATTTCGCCGCCGTGATGCGCCGATTGGCCGGCGGTGACGGCGCGGTGGACGTCGTCGCCGATCAGGTGGGCTCGCCGACCTACGTCGGTGACCTCGTCGACGCCCTGCTGCAGCTCGCCGACGACGGCTCGATCCGCGAGCCGGTGCTGCATGCGGCCAACGAGGGCGCGGTCAGTCGCTTCGAGCAGGCCCGAGCGGTGTTCGAGGCGGTCGGCGCCGATCCGAAGCGGGTTCGACCCGTCGGCAGCGACCGCCATCCGCGCCCAGCGCCACGGCCGGCTTATTCGGCCCTGTCCGCGCGGAAGTCCGCCGAGGCGGGCCTGACGCCGCTGCGGCCGTGGCGCGATGCGCTAGCGGCCGCGCTCTCTTCAAATGGCCCGTTACCCTCTAGCGAGTGAGTGACGAACTGGTTTCTGTCGCGTGAGCGACGGTCTGACGGTGGTCACGGTGACGTATTCACCGGGGCCGCACCTCGATCGGTTCCTGGCGACACTCTCGCATGCCACCGAGCGGCCCGTGACGGTGATCATGGCCGACAACGGTTCGACGGACGGCGCGCCGGAAGAGGCGGTGCAGCGCTATCCGAATGCCCGGCTGTTGCGCACCGGCGGCAATCTGGGCTACGGCACCGCCGTGAACCGCGCGGTCGCGGAGATCACGCCGGAGTCGGAGTTTGTGGTGGTCGCCAACCCCGACGTGCAGTGGGGGCCCCGCAGCATCGACGTGTTGCTGGGAGCGGCCGAACGCTGGCCCCGGGCGGGGTCGCTGGGACCGCTGATCCGCGACCCGGACGGCTCGGTGTACCCGTCGGCGCGCCACTTGCCCAGCCTGATCCGCGGCGGCATGCATGCGGTCGTCGGCCCGTTCTGGAAATCCAACCCGTGGACGGCCGAATACCGGCAGGAGCGAACCGAACCCAGCGAACGCCCGGTCGGCTGGTTGTCCGGATCGTGCTTGTTGCTGCGGCGCTCCGCGTTCGATGAGGTGTCGGGCTTCGACGAGCGCTATTTCATGTACATGGAGGACGTCGACCTGGGAGATCGCCTCGGCAGGGCGGGCTGGCAGAACGTATACGTGCCGTCGGCGGAGATTTTGCACCACAAGGGTCATGCCACGGGTCGCGATCCGGCCCGCAACTTGGCGGCCCACCACACCAGCACCTACACTTTCCTGGCAGATCGGCATCCGAGGCGGTGGCAGGCGCCATTGCGGTGGACGATAAAGGCCGCGCTCGCTGTGCGTGCGGGCCTGGTGGTCCGCGGTTCTCGGCGTAAGCAGACGAAGGGACGGCAGTAGTGGTCAATCCGGCAGAGGTGGACGCCGTCGTTTTGGTGGGTGGACTCGGCACCCGG
The DNA here is from genome assembly GCA_046725575.1 of Actinomycetota bacterium. Lineage (GTDB taxonomy): Bacteria > Actinomycetota > Actinomycetes > Mycobacteriales > Mycobacteriaceae > Mycobacterium. The sequence goes on from JBKOYU010000160.1 coordinate 12,456, forward strand.
CTGCGGCCATTGACTCTTTCGGCGCCCAAGCCGATGCTGCCGACCGCGGGCCTGCCGTTCCTGACCCACCTGCTGTCGCGAATCGCCGACGCGGGCATCGAGCATGTCGTACTGGGTACGTCGTACAAGGCGGCGGTGTTCGAGTCGGAGTTCGGCGACGGGTCCAAGCTGGGGCTGCAGATCGACTATGTCGTCGAGGACGAGCCGCTGGGCACCGGCGGCGGTATCGCCAACGTGTCGGAGAAGCTGCGTTACGATACCGCGCTGGTGTTCAACGGCGACGTGCTCTCCGGCGCGGACCTACGGGCGTTGTTGGACTGCCACGAGGGCAATGGCGCCGATGTCACTCTGCAACTGGTCCGGGTGGGAGACCCCCGCGCATACGGC
>JBKOYU010000379.1:0-2615 GCA_046725575.1 Actinomycetota bacterium
AACCGGGCCAGAGACGCCCGTCGAACCAACACAGACGCCTCGGCGGCCTCGCTTCGGGCCAGAATCTGCGACACCACTCGGCGGCCAATAAACCCGGTACCGCCGGTAACGACATAGCGCATGCGAGCCATGGTCACCCTCGTCTACGCAAAGGTCAACTGGGTGTGACGTGGTCGTCGACCGCGGCCAGATCGAACCGATATCGTCCGACTATGCCGATCGACCCGAACGCCATAGGCGCGAAAACAGACCCCAAACTTTTCAAATGGACCGACCGCGACACACTGCTGTACGCGCTGGGCGTCGGCGCGGGAACCCAGGACTTGGCGTTCACCACCGAGAACAGCCACGACATCCCGCAGCAGGTGCTGCCGACCTACGCCGTCATCGCCTGTCTCCCGTTCGCCGCGGCCGCCAAGATCGGCACGTTCAACTTCGCGATGCTGATGCACGGATCCCAGGGGATCCGGTTGTTCAAGCCGCTGCCACCGGCCGGCAAGCTCAGCGTCGTCGCCGAGGTCGCCGACATCCAGGACAAGGGCGAAGGCAAGAACGCGATCGTGATGTTGAAGGCGACGGGCACCGACCCCGACACGTCGGAAGTCGTCGCCGAAACGTTGACGACCGCAGTGATTCGCGGCGAAGGCGGCTTCGGTGGACAGCCAGGTCAGCGGCCGGTCGCCCCGGCGATTCCCGATCGCGAGCCCGACGCCCGCGTCACGTTGCCGACACGTGAGGACCAGGCGTTGATCTACCGGTTGTCGGGCGACCGCAACCCGCTGCACAGCGACCCGTGGTTCGCGCAGAACCTCGCCGGCTTCCCGAAGCCAATCCTGCACGGGCTCTGCACATATGGGGTCGCCGGTCGCGCGTTGGTGCGCGAGCTCGGTGGCGGCGATGCCACCAAGATCAGCCAAGTCGGCGCCCGGTTCACCTCGCCGGTGTTCCCAGGCGAGACGCTCACCACGTCGATCTGGCGCACCGAGCCCGGACACGCGGTGTTCCGTACCGAGGCGTCCAACCCGGATGGATCTAACGCCCGGCTAGTTCTCGAGGACGGCACCGCCGAGTACGCCGACTGAGCACCCGCACGCGTCATCGCCAAATTCGCCTAACCGGCGCTGCAACTTGACAGGATGGTCTTGCAAGCATGGCGTGGTGCGAGATGGGCGGTGAGTTGGTTATGAAGTTGGTTGTTGGTTATCTGGCCACGCCGGGTGGCGCAGACGCGATGGCGCTCGGTGCGCGGCTGGCCCGCACGCTGGGCGCGGAGGTCGAAGCGTGCATCATCCTGCCGCCTGACCGGGCGCTGCCGACCATCGCGGGAACGCGCGACTACGAGGCGAGGCTGGGGGAGCAAGCGGAAAAGTGGCTTGCCGAGGCGATCGCGTCGGTGCCCGACGACATCCCCGCGCACAGCCATGTGACCTTCGACGACTCGTTCGCCGATGGGCTGATCCGCGAGACCGCGCGGCTCGAGGCCGACGTCATCGTGGTGGGCGGTTCGGGTGGCGGCCTGGCGGGGAGTTACTCGCTGGGCTCTGTGGTCAACGAGTTGTTGCACTCTGCACCGGTGCCCGTTGTGGTTGCGCCGCGCGGCACCCGCGATTCGAAGGTCGACTGTGTCCGCGAGGTCACCTGCGCGATCGGGCAGCGGCAGGGCGCTGATCTGTTGCTGGAGAAAGCGGTTCGATTCAGCAAGGCTGCGGGTACGCCGCTGCGGTTGGTTTCGCTGGTGGCGCTCGATCCGACGTTCGGTGCGTTGCGCGGCGACGAGGAGGCGGTCCGCGAGCGTGCCCTGGCGCATGCCCGCCAGGTCTTGGAAACTGCGAAAAGTTCGCTGCCGGAGGGTTTTCCGGTGACAGCCGCCGCGGTCGAAGGGCCGACGGTCGAGGAGGCGGTGCGCAAGCTGGAATGGCACGACGGGGATTTGATCATGGTGGGGTCGAGCCGGCTCAGCGCGCCCAGACGCCTATTCCTCGGCTCGACCGCCGCCAAGATGCTGCGCGTGCTGGACGTTCCGATGATGGTCGTGCCACGAGACCAACTCGGTGCAGAGGACCTGCCGTAATCGCAGCCCCGGCGGATAGGTCTGAGAGTGGTGAAACAAGGGCCATTAGGCCAACCAATCAGTGACCAACGGCCATCTGTGTCGCTGCACCGCAGGTCATACGTTTGTCTCAACGCGACCACGCAAACCGCAGGGGAGTAAGAGAGATGTCCGGTTCGCTAGTGCGCCGCGGGATCTTGGTCGGTGTCGATGACTCGGTGGCCTCGACGGCCGCGGTGGCCTGGGCCGCGCGCGATGCAGCGATGCGCAAACTCCCACTCACGCTCGTTCACGTCACCGCACCGGTGGTTGCGTCAGCGACGTGGCCGGAAATCCCAGTGGTCACCGACTTTTTCCAATGGCAGGACGAGGAGGCGAGGCGGGTCCTGGAAGCGGCGCGCAAAACCGTCGCGGAAAACTCTGCCAACGCCCGACCACCGATGGTCCACAGTGTCGTGTTGCATGGCGGGACGATCGGAAACCTGGTCGACCTGTCAAAGGACGCCGACGTGATGGTGGTTGGCTCGCGAGGGCAGGGCGCCTTCAGCCGTGCCCTGCTGGGATC
>JBKOYU010001102.1:0-1765 GCA_046725575.1 Actinomycetota bacterium
GATCTCGGCCATGCCGGCGACGATCTCGTTGCGCGGCAACGTTTCCAGCGTGGCCAGGTCGATGAGCACGGCGGCGGGCTGGTGGAACGCGCCGACCAGGTTCTTGCCCGCATCGGTGTTGATGCCCGTCTTGCCGCCGACGGCGGCGTCGACCATGCCCAGCAGCGTGGTGGGGACGTGCACGATATCCACCCCGCGCAGCCAGGTGGCGGCGGCGAACCCGGCGACGTCGGTGGCCGCTCCGCCGCCGAGGCTGACGATCGCGTCCTTGCGGCCAACTCCGATGCGGCCCAACACTTCCCAGATGAAACCGACGACCGGCAGCTCCTTGCCGCCTTCGGCGTCCGGGATTTCGATGCGATGTGCGTCGATGCCCTTGTCCGACAGGCGGTTTCGAATCACCTCTGCGGTCTGCGACAGCACCGGCTGGTGCAGGATCGCGACCTTGTGCCTGCCGTCCAGGACGCGGTCCAGCTCGCCGAGCAGACCGGTGCCGATGATCACCGGATACGGTGGGTCGACCAGAACCTCGACGGTCACCGGGTCAGTCACGATGCCCTTTCACGTTTCGGGCGGCGACGGCCGCGGGTGTCGGTGCGGGTTCAGTGCTCGGCTTCGGCGTCAGCGACGACGGCCCACGGCGCCACGGCGGCCTGCGGCGGCGGCGCTGCTGACGTGGCGCGTCGGGATTCTCGAGGCGCTCCACGATGTAGCGCACCACCGCGCCGGGATTGCGGCGGTTGGTGTTGACCCGCATTGTGGCGACCCGCCGGTACAGCGGAACACGTTCGGACATCAGGGCGCGGTACTTGCCCGCTGGATCGGGGCCAGCAAGCAGCGGACGGACAGTGCCGCCGGTGGTGCGCCGAATGCCTTCGGCAGCACTGATTTCCAGGAAGATGACGGCGTGTCCGGCGAGGGCCTGCTGCACGCCGGGCGACGTGATCGCCCCGCCGCCGAGTGACACGATGCCGTCGTGTTCGGCAAGCGCGGCGCGGACTACCTCTTCTTCGATTCGGCGGAACTCTTTCTCGCCGTCGTTGGTGAAGATGTCGGCGATGGTGCGGCCCGTCGTCTCGACGATCTTCGTGTCGGTATCAAGGAGCGTCAGGCCCATCGCCTTGGCCAGCCGGCGCCCGATCGTGGACTTACCGGATCCCGGCATGCCCATCAGTATTGCCTTGGGCGCCATCAGCCCGACGCCTGCGCTGGTTGCGTCGCCGGCTCGCGGTCGGCCACGGCGCGCAGGTAGGTGTCAATGTTGGCCCGCGTCTCGGCGAGCGAGTCGCCGCCGAACTTCTCCAGGGCGGCTCGCGCCAGCACCAGCGCGACCATGGTCTCGACGACCACGCCCGCGGCGGGCACCGCGCACACGTCTGAACGCTGGTGGATGGCGACGGCCTCGTCGCCGGTGGCCATGTCGACGGTGGCCAGCGCCCGCGGCACGGTGGAGATCGGCTTCATCGCGGCGCGCACCCGCAGCGGCTGGCCGTTGGTCATCCCGCCTTCCAGCCCGCCGGCCCGGTTCGTCGAGCGCATCACGCCGTCGGGACCCGGATACATCTCGTCGTGCGCGACGCTGCCGCGCCGGCGCGCGGTCTCGAAGCCGTCGCCGACCTCGACGCCCTTGATCGCCTGGATGCCCATCACCGCGCCGGCCAGCTGGCTGTCGAGCCGGTTGTCGCCACTGGTGAACGAGCCGAGTCCGACGGGCAGCCCGTGGGCGACGACCTCAACGATGCCGCCGAGCGTGTCACCGTCCTTC
>JBKOYU010000010.1:0-6210 GCA_046725575.1 Actinomycetota bacterium
CCGCTGACCCCTGTCGACGTAGTACAAAAGGTACAAAAGCCATTACTTAGGTGATATAACGACTCCGCCGCCGACTGTACGCTCCGAATCTGAAGGCCGGCTCGACGGCTGTTGCCTGCAACGGATGCGGGCCAACTGAACCTCAACTGTTACTCTCGTAGACTGTTTGACGTGTGACTCCGCAGGCTGCGAGCCCGCCGGAGCACCGCGCAGGACTTAACCAGACGCTGGTCACACCAGCCCCATTCGCAACCCGCGGTATGCAGCTCGGCTGCGCAGGAGGAAGAGTGCTCTCGGCTTTCATCTCATCACTGCGGACACCCGACCTGCGACGCAAGATCCTCTTCACCCTGGGCGTCGTCATCCTCTACCGGGCCGGTGCCTCGATACCGTCCCCCGGCGTCAACTACCCCAACGTGCAGAAATGCATTGAACAGGTGAGCGGCGGCGGCTCGGCGCAGATCTACGCGCTGATCAACCTGTTCTCCGGCGGCGCGCTGCTGCACCTGGCGGTGTTCGCCCTCGGTGTGATGCCCTACATCACCGCCAGCATCATCGTGCAGCTGCTGGGCGTGGTCATCCCGCGCTTCGAACAATTGCGCAAGGAAGGCCAGGCCGGCCAGGCCAAGCTGACGCAGTACACCCGCTACCTGACGATCGCGCTGTCCATCCTGCAGGCCACCAGCTTCGTCGCGCTGGCCGCCAGCGGCCAGCTGCTGCAGGGCTGCGAGCTCGACATCATCAACGACCAGTCGATTTTCGCCCTGATCGTCATCGTGTTGGTGCTGACCGCAGGCGCCGCGCTGGTGATGTGGATGGGCGAGCTGGTCACCGAGCGCGGCATCGGCAACGGCATGTCGCTGATGATCTTCGCCAGCATCGCCTCCCGAATACCGGTCGAAGGCAAGACCATCCTGGACAGCCGCGGCGGCCTGGTGTTCACCGCGGTCTGTGTGGCCGCGCTGATCATCATCGTCGGCGTGGTGTTCGTCGAGCAAGGTCAACGGCGCATCCCCGTGCAGTACGCCAAGCGCATGGTGGGCCGTCGCATGTACGGCGGCACGTCGACGTATCTGCCGCTGAAGGTCAACCAGGCCGGCGTTATCCCGGTGATCTTTGCGTCCTCGCTGATCTACATTCCGCACCTGATCACCCAGCTGATCCGCAGCGGAAGCCCCAACGCCGGGAACAGCTGGTGGGACCGGTTCGTCGGCAACTACCTGACCAACCCCGCCGACCCGGTGTACATCGCCATCTACTTCGGGCTGATCATCTTCTTCACGTACTTCTACGTGTCGATCACGTTCAACCCCGACGAACGCGCCGACGAGATGAAGAAGTTCGGCGGCTTCATCCCCGGCATCCGCCCCGGCAAACCCACCGCCGACTACCTGCGCTATGTCCTTAGTCGGATCACCCTTCCGGGATCGATCTATCTGGGTGTGATCGCCGTGCTCCCGAACCTGTTCCTGGAGATCGGAAACGGTGGCGGCGTACAGAACTTGCCGTTCGGCGGAACTGCGGTTCTGATCATGATTGGCGTCGGATTGGATACCGTCAAACAGATCGAGAGCCAGCTGATGCAACGCAACTACGAAGGGTTCCTGAAGTGAGACTCGTTCTACTCGGACCGCCTGGCGCGGGCAAAGGCACGCAGGCGCAGAAGCTGTCCGAGAAGCTCGGCATTCCGCAGATCTCGACGGGGGACCTGTTCCGCAAGAACATCAGCGAGGGCACCCCGCTGGGTGTCGAGGCCAAGCGCTATCTCGACGCCGGCGATTTGGTGCCATCGGAGTTGACGAACAAGCTGGTCGAAGACCGGATCCAAGATGAGGACGCGGCTGCCGGGTTTATTCTCGACGGCTACCCGCGCTCGGTGGAGCAGGCTCGGGCGCTCGACGAGATGCTCAAGAACCACAACACCAAGCTCGACGCGGTGCTGGAGTTCGCCGTCTCCGAGCAGCAGCTGCTGGAGCGCCTGAAGGCCCGTGGCCGCGCCGACGACACCGAAGAGGTCATCCACAACCGGATGCAGGTGTACCGGGACGAGACCGAGCCGCTGTTGGAGTACTACAGCCACAACAACCTGCAGACAGTCGACGCCGTTGGCGCGCTGGATGAGGTGTTTGCCCGGGCCCTGCGGGCGCTCGGCAAGTAGTCGATGATCGGCCTTCCGGGGCTGCGCAACCGCAAGGTGGTCGCGCAGCGCAGCGCCGGTGAACTCGATGCGATGGCAGCGGCCGGGTCGCTGGTCGCATCCGCGCTTCTGGCCGTCCGGCAGGCGGCCGCACCAGGGGTGTCGACGCTGGCGCTCGACGAGATTGCCGAATCCGTCATCCGCGACGGCGGCGGCATCCCGTCGTTCCTCGGGTATCACGGCTTCCCGGCCAGCATCTGCGCATCGGTGAATGACCGTGTGGTGCACGGGATTCCGTCGGCAACCGAGACTCTCGCGCCCGGTGACCTGGTGTCGATCGACTGCGGTGCGATCCTCGACGGCTGGCACGGCGACTCGGCGGTCACCTTTGGTATCGGGACACTGATTCCCGCCGACGAAGCGCTATCGCAGGCCACCCGCGAGGCCATGGAAGCCGGGATCGCCGCGATGCTGCCCGGCAACCGGCTGACCGACGTCTCGCACGCCATCGAGGCCGAAACACACGCGGCCGAGGCGCGTTACGACCGTAGGTTCGGCATCGTTGCTGGTTACGGCGGGCACGGCATCGGCAGGCAAATGCACATGGACCCCTTCCTGCCCAACGAGGGCGCCCCCGGCCGCGGGCCCCACCTGGCGCCGGGCTCGGTGCTGGCCATCGAACCGATGCTGACCCTTGGCACCACGAAGACACTTGAGCTGGAAGACAAGTGGACCGTCGTCACCGCCGACGGTTCCCGCGCCGCACACTGGGAGCACACCGTGGCCGTCACAGAGGACGGGCCACGAATCCTCACCGTGTAGTACGGATCTTCAGCCAAACAGCCGTGGGACGCCCACGCCCCGCGTAGTAATGAACCTGATCACCGCCAACGTCGTATCTAAGACGGAGGTTGGTAATGGACGATCCAGAGGCCGCCATGATGCGTGTGCTCTATGACGAGCACGCCGCAGCGCTGTGGCGTTATGCCTTGCGGCTTACTGGTGATCAAGCGCGTGCGGAGGACGTGGTGCAGGAGACGCTGCTTCGGGCATGGCGCCACCCCGAGGTGACCGACGACGTCGAACGGTCGGCCAGGGCGTGGCTGTTCACCGTGGCGCGCAACCTCATCATCGACGAGCGCCGCAGCGCGCGGTACCGCAACGAGTCCGGCACACCCGACCTGGAACAGGTCGCCGACCGCGCGGCACCGGACGAGGTGGACTCAGCATTGGACCGGTTGCTGCTGGGCACGGCCTTGAGCCAGCTGTCCGAGGACCATCGCGCGGTGATCCGCCGATCGTATTACCAGGGCTGGACTACCGCACAAATCGCCAACGATCTCCAGATCGCGGAGGGCACGGTGAAATCCCGGCTTCACTACGCGGTTCGGGCGTTGCGACTCAATCTGCAGGAAATGGGGGTGACGCGATGACACAATTCGGTTCTCCCCTAGGCGGTGATCTGTTGGACGGCGATCGCTATGTGACGTGGGACGCGGCCTATGTCCTCGGTTCACTGACGAGCAATGAACGCCGCGAGTACGAGGCCCACCTGGAAACCTGTGAGCGGTGCCGGGCGGCAGTCGCCGAGATCAGCGGCATCCCCGCGCTGCTGGCGATGCTGGATCTCGAGGACGTGCGCGCGCTGGACGAGGAAACGCAGGAAACCCCGCCGCTTCGGCCTGAGGTGCTCGACTCGATCCTCGACAAGGTGCGGTGGCGCCGCCGGCGATCCCGCTGGTTGACATCGGCCGCGGTCGGGGTGGCCGCCGCGTTGCTGGCGGTTGGTGTGGTGATTGCCATTCGGCCCGAGATCGTGGGACTGGAGAACTACAGCCCGCAGGAAACCGTCCAGGGGTTGGAGATGACCAAGGTTTCGGAGACTCCGATCAACGCGTCGATCTCACTGACCGGCTTCGGCTGGGGCACTCGCATCGACATGGCCTGCTCGTACGGTAACTGGGGTCAGAGCGGCACTATCCCGCCGCAGAACCTGGGAATGGTGGTGGTGGGCCGCGACGGCAGCCACACCGAGGTCGCGACGTGGCTCGGATTGTCCGGCGCAACTGCGTTGCCAAGTGCCACGACCCCGATGCAGAAGGACGAAATCGCTGCGGTGCAACTGGTTTCGTCTGAAAACGGAAAGGTCTTGCTCGAGAAGCACCTGTGATTCGGGCCACTCAGTGAACCCAACTTCCTTGCGAGTCGTGTCACTGATGGGGCGGGGAGAAGCGGGTGAGATATGGCTAGAAGGCATCGGGTCGTCGATCACATCGTCGGTTACCTCGCGGCGAGCGGCGTCGACTACATCTTCGGTGTCGACGGCGCCAACATCGAGGATGTCTACGACGCCGCCTTCTTCCGCGATGACATCACCGCGGTCCTGGCCAAACACGAGTTCTCCGCCGCCACGATGGCCGACGGCTTCAGCCGCAGCGGCGCCGGGCTCGGCGTGGTGGCCGCGACCTCGGGCGGCGGCTGCCTGAACACCGTGCCGGGGCTGGGCGAGGCGTTCGCGAGCCGGGTGCCGGTGCTGGCGCTGATCGGCCAACCGCCGACCACGCTCGACGGCAGGGGCGCCTTCCAGGACACCAGCGGCCGCAATGGCGCGCTGAACGCAGAGGCACTGTTCTCCGCGGTTTCGGTGTTCTGTCGTCGTGTGGTGCGGCCGGAGGACATCCTCTCGGCGCTGCCCGAGGCGATCGCGGCCGCGCGAACCGGCGGGCCGGCAGTGTTGTTGCTGCCCAAGGACATTCAGCAATCCGATGTCGGCCCCAACGGTGTTGACTTCGAACCGGCCGCGACCCAACTGGGCGATCCAGAGGCGATCGCGTACACACTGCGGCGCGCCGACGGGCCGATCACGATCATCGCCGGTGAGCAGGTCGCTCGTGATGATGCGCGTGTTGAACTCGAGCAGCTACGCGCGATGTTGCGCGCCAGGATCGCCACAGTGCCCGACGCCAAGGATGTCGCGGGCACGCCGGGCATGGGATCGTCGTCGGCGCTGGGTGTTACCGGAGTGATGGGCCACCCGGGTGTGGCGGCCGCAGTCGCCGACAGCGCGTTGTGCCTATTGGTGGGCACCCGTCTGAGCGTGACATCACGCGCCGGGCTGGACGACGCGCTGGCGTCGGTTCCCGTCTTGTCGATCGGATCGGCGTCGCCGTACGTGGCTTGCGCCCACGTGCACACCGATGACCTGCGCGGCTCCTTGTCGCTGTTGACGGCGGCGCTGTCGGGGAACGGCAGGCCCCTCGGTGTTCGGGTACCCGACGAGGTGCCGCGCACCGAGCTGCAGCCGCCGGGGTTCAGTGGTCCGGGGATCCGCTACCGCGCTGCGATGACGGCGCTGGACGCGGTGCTGCCGGACGGAACCGACATCGTCGTCGACGCGGGAAACATCGGCGCATCGGCGATTCACTACCTGCCGGCGAGACGCGACGGGCGGTTCATCGTTGCGCTCGGCATGGGCGGGATGGGATACAGCTTTGGAGCCGGCGTCGGCGTGGCGTTCGGGCGAGCGAGCGCTATCGGCGACCAGCATAGGCGGCGTACGGTCGTCATCGCCGGCGACGGCTCCTTCCTCATGCACGGCATGGAGATTCACACGGCGCTGCAGTACCGGCTGCCGGTGACGTTCCTGCTCTTCGACAACCATGCGCACGCGATGTGCGTGACGCGCGAGCAGCTGTTCTACGACGACCTGTACAGCTACAACCGGTTCGGGCCAAGCCGTTTCGGCGCCGGGCTGGCCACGATGTTTCCCGGCCTTACGTCGGTCGACGTCGACGACATCGGTCAGTTGGACGGCGCACTGCGCACGGCGCTGGAGGTCGACGGCCCGTCTGTCGTCAGCGTCGAGTGCTCGGCCGACGAAATCCCGCCTTTTGCAAACTTTCTCGGCAACGCCGCGAAACAACCGTCCATCACTAAGGAGAACCGCTCCAATGTCACTGCCAGCGCTTGACGACATCACCGCACACCGCGGCACCGCCGATCCGATCGACGACCTGGTCCGCATCGAGACCTCGCCTCGGGAGAAGGCCACCCCCATCATCATGGAGATGATG
>JBKOYU010001073.1:0-7714 GCA_046725575.1 Actinomycetota bacterium
TTGTACACGTCCTCGGTGCCCGACGGGCGCGCCGCGAACCACGCGTTCTCCGTCGTCACCTTCAGACCGCCCAGCGCAGCGCCATTGCCCGGCGCCGTGGTCAGCTTGGCGGTGATCTCCTCGCCCGCCAGTTCGGTCGCGATCACTTGCTCCGGCGACAGCTTGGCCAGTCGAGCCTTCTGCTCTCGGTCGGCGGGCGCGTCGATGCGGGCATACGTTGGCGCACCGTACTTTTCGGCCAGCGCGTCGTACCGCTGCGATGGCGTCTGCCCGGTTACCGCAAGGATCTCAGACGCCAATAGCGCCAGGATGATGCCGTCCTTGTCGGTGGTCCACGTCGACCCGTCACGTCGAAGGAACGATGCGCCTGCGCTTTCCTCGCCGCCGAAACCGATGGTGCCGCTGATCAATCCGTCGACGAACCACTTGAACCCAACCGGCACCTCCAGCAATTTGCGGCCCAGCCCGGCGACCACCCGGTCGATGATCGACGAGCTGACGGCCGTCTTGCCCACCGCCGTCGAACCCGGCCAGTCGGGGCGATTCGTGTACAGGTACTCAATGGCGACCGCGAGGTAGTGGTTCGGGTTCAGCAGGCCACCGTCGGGTGTGACGATGCCGTGTCGGTCGGAGTCGGCGTCGTTGCCGGTCGCGATCTGATACTTGTCCCGGTTGGCGATCAGCGACGCCATCGCGTTGGGCGAGCTGCAGTCCATCCGGATCTTGCCGTCGGTGTCGAGCGTCATGAACCGCCAGGTCGCGTCGACGAGCGGATTGACCACCGTCAAGTCGAGGTTGTAGCGCTCTGCGATCGCGCCCCAGTAGTCGACGCTGGCCCCGCCCAGTGGATCGGCCCCGATGCGCACCTTCTCGGCACCGATCGAGTGCACGTCCACCACATTCGGCAGGTCCGCGACGTACGCGTCCATGTAGTCGTGGCGCTGCGCGGTCTGCAGCGCCCGGGCCAGCGGCACCAGTTTCACGCCCTTGAGCCCGTCGCGCAGAATCTCGTTGGCCCGCTTGGCGATGGCGCCGGTCGCGTCGGTGTCGGCGGGTCCACCGTTGGGCGGGTTGTACTTGAAGCCGCCGTCGCGCGGCGGGTTGTGCGACGGCGTGACCACGATGCCGTCGGCCAGATCGGCGTCGCGGTCCCGGTTGAACGTCAGGATCGCGTGGCTGACCCCCGGCGTCGGGGTGTAGCGGTCGGCCGAATCGATCATTGCGACAACGTCATTGGCGGCCAGCACCTCCAGCGCCGAGGCCCACGCCGGTTCCGAGAGCGCGTGGGTGTCGCGACCGATGAACAGTGGTCCGGTGGTGCCCTGCCCCGCCCGGTACTCGACGATGGCTTGGGTGGTGGCCACAATGTGCGCCTCGTTGAACGCGGCATCCAGGCTCGATCCGCGGTGTCCCGAGGTGCCGAACACCACCTGCTGATCCACGTTCTCCGGGTCGGGTTCGATGGTGTAGTAGGCCGTTACTACCTGGGCCACATCGATGAGGTCTTCGGGTTGCGCCGGCTGACCGGCACGTGGATTCGCAGCCATGTTCCCGATTCTGCTCCTCCCGAAGTAACAGCGTCGCGCGGTATGCCAGCTTGCCGCGATACTGTGCGCGTCATGTTCGGTTACGACCGCCGCGAGCTGGCAGCCGTCTTCGTTGGCGGCGCTTTGGGCACGGTCGCGCGCGCCGCGCTGGGCACGTTCGCTGCGCCTGATCCCGCGCGGTGGCCATGGCCGACGTTCACCGTCAACGTCGTCGGCGCATTCCTGTTGGGGTACTTCACCACGCGGTTGCTGGAGCGTCTGCCGCTGTCGAGCTATCGCCGTCCTCTGCTGGGCACCGGACTGTGCGGCGGGCTGACGACCTTTTCGACGATGCAGGTCGAGACGATCAAGATGCTCGAACATCAGCATTACGGTCTCGCGATCGGCTACACGGCCGCCAGCATCGTGGCCGGTTTGATCGCCGTGTACATCGCAACAACGCTGGTACGTCGGGTACGGGTGCTGCAATGACGGCTGCAGTCTGGGCCGGGGTCGTGGTGATCGGCGGCATCGGGGCAGTGCTGCGATTCCTCGTCGACCGCAGTGTGTCTGGACTTGTCGCCCGCTCGTTCCCGTTCGGCACCCTCGCAGTGAACCTCACCGGCGCCATGTTGCTCGGCTTCCTATCCGCCCTCGCCCTGAGCCCGCATGTCGCGCTGTTGGTCGGCACCGCCTTCGTCGGCTCCTACACGACCTTCTCGACCTGGATGCTCGAGACCCAGCGGCTCAGCGAGGAACGGCAACTATTGCCCGCCGTCGCCAACATCGTGATCAGCGTCGTACTGGGTGTCGTCGCAGCGTGGTTCGGTCAATGGATCGGGGCGCACGTGTGACCGACGACTATCTCAAGCTCACGGCGTACTTCCCCGAACGCATGCGCACCGGCGCTCGATTCGTGGCCGAGGCTCTGCTCGAGCTGTACGGCGCCAGCGAGGTTGCCACCAGCGTGATGCTGCGTGGCACGGCCAGCTTCGGCCCCCACCACGAACTGCGCAGCGACGAGCTGTTGAGCCTGTCGGAAGACCCACCGGTAGTGGTCGCGGCCGTCGACACCGCGGACAAGATCGCGGGCCTGGTCGATCAAGCCGTGGCGATGACGACGCGCGGACTGGTCACTCTCGAGCGGGCGCGCCTCGGCCATTCGATCCATTCGACGCCGGACACCGCCAAGCTGACGATCTACGTCGGCCGGCAGGAACGCGTGTCGGGAACACCCGCGTACTACGCGGTCTGCGACGCGCTGTACCGGCACGGATTCGCAGGTGCGTCAGTGTTTCTCGGTGTCGACGGCACCGCACACGGAGAGCGTCACCGCGCCCGCTTTTTCAGCCGCAACGTGAACGTGCCCGTCATGATCATTGCCGTCGGCACCGCCGGGCAGGTCGCGACGGTGATCCCGGAACTGGAGGGCCTGCTGCGGCGGCCGTTGTTGACCGTCGAGCGGGCGCAGATGTGCAAGCGCGACGGCGAAGTACTAGCGCCGCCCGTGCCGCTGCCGGCGAGCGACAACGACGGCCTGCCGCTGTGGCAGAAGCTGATGGTCTATACCTCCGAGACCACCCTGCATGACGGCGCGCCAATCCACCGGGCGATCGTGCGCAGGCTGTTCGAGTCGCGCGCCGCGAGCGGTGCGACTGTGCTGCGCGGCATCTGGGGATTTCACGGCGACCACAAACCGCACGGCGACAAGATGTTTCAGTTGTCCCGGCAAGTGCCGGTAACCACGATCGTCGTCGACAGCCCCGAGCGCATCGCCGCGAGCTTCGACATAATCGACGAGCTCACCGATCGGCACGGGCTGGTCACCAGTGAGCTGGTACCCGCACTCGTGTCCATCGACGGTGGCCAGCGGCGGGGCGGCACCGCACTGGCCCGTTACCACTACTGACCGTCGTAGAGGTAAGCCTAGCCTTACTTCTATTAGCTGTGTTCCGTCCCTCGCCGTGAGGCGTCTACCCTCGATGCGGTCAGCATCGCCCTCGCCGAAATCTTCCGTGACGACGTGAACGTCGACATCTGCCGCATCACCCGCGAGTCGCGACTGGTCGACGACGTCGGCCTCGACTCCGTCGGTCGGAATCGTGGCCATCGAGGACCGTCTCGGCGTGGCACTCGCGGAGGAAGATCTGTTCGCCTGTGAGACGGTCGGCGACCTCGAAGCGGCCATCCTGGCGAAAATCCCAGCGGGGCAGAGCAATACATGACCGTCCTGGCATCCGCACTGACCGATGCGTTGACGGCATCCGCCAACGACCTCGTCGTCCTTGACCCGAGACCGGCTCATGGTCCCGGCACCCCTGGCCAGAGGTGCACCTGCGTGCCGAGAACGTCGCCAGCCGAATCCTCGACGACGGCTCGGTCCACTCAATGCCGGCGAACCCGTCGACTGCGACGGCACGCACCGGTTCGCCACCGAGATGGCTCGGTTCGGATTCGACGCGAACACCGTGGCGCCGTCGTACGGCCTGGCCGAATCGAACTGCGCGGTAACGGTTCCCGTACCCGGCGGCGGCCTTGGCGTCGATGAGATCCGGGTCGCCGGCGACTCCGGCGAGTCCGTTCAGCGGCAGGCCATCCTTGGCGAGGCCATACGCGGTGTGCAGGTGCGCATCAGGCCAGATGAACGAGCCAACGTGATCGCCGGCCGTTGGTCAATATCAGTCATTTGACCGCCGAGCCTACCGCAGTCAGTAAGGTTAGGTTTGCCTCCCTTTGATGCCGGGCTGATGTTTCGCCGACGCCCGTCGCGGGGAGCCTTTCGCCATGGATGAAGTGCGCGATATCGATATCACCTCATCCATTTATCGGCCAGCGCAGACACCCACTCGGCCGCGGCACCGGCGTCTCCTGCCGGCGCTTCGACGATGACCAATTCGTCGACGCCGAGCTCGGCGAGCGGGCGGACATCGTTGACGCTCAGATCGCGAAGCGCCACGGCCAGTCGCAGTTCCGCGCGGTCGCGTCCGCTGTCGTCGCACAGCCGACGGACGAAATCCATCCGGTCGGCCACTTCGCGCACCCCGTCGAGGTTGAATCCGTACCAGCCGTCGCCCCACGCGACGACCCGGCGCAGCGCCGCGTCGCTGTTGCCGCCGAGCACGATCGGAATGCGCCTGTCGGCAACGGGTTTGGGGTTGACCCGGACCGAATCGAAACGGACGAATTCACCGTCGAAGGACGCGACGTCGTCGCGCCACAGCGTCCGCATCGCCGCGACATACTCCGCGGTGCGTGCCGCGCGCCGCTCGAAGGGGACGCCGAGTGCGTCGAACTCCTCGCGCGACCAGCCGACGCCGACGCCGAGCGTGAACCGGCCACCGGAGAGGGTGTCAAGTGTGGCGGCCTGTTTCGCGACCAGCACTGGATTGTGCTCGGGCAGGAGCAGCACCCCCGTCGCGATGCCGATCGTTGACGTCGCCGCGGCGGCGAAACTCAGTCCTATCAGCGGGTCGATCCAGTCGGCGGTGGCCGGCACGGCGATCTGTCCGTCGTCAGAGTACGGATAGCGCGACGCCGACCGGTCCACCATCACGACATGCTCGCCCGACCAAAGCGTCGCGAAACCACATCGCTCGGCGGCGGAAGCGACGGCGTCGATGACGGCGCGGGTAGCGCCTGAACCGATGCCAAGGGCGTGCAATCCCAGCCGCATCGAGCGATCGTCTCACGTCGCGAGCAGCGAAACACCTGCGATGAGCAGCGCGGTCACCTTGACGATCTCCAGGCTGACGTACGCCCAATGCGCGCGCGACCGTGGCCCCTCCCCACCGGCAAGCACGGCGTCGGACCGACGGCTCAGCCGCGGCCGCACCGCCAACACCTGCGCCAGCAGGGCGACGACGGCGACCGCCGCCGCGACCGCGACGCCGATGGTCGGCGGCGTAACAGCGAAACACGCGACCACGACGGCGGCCAGCGCGAGCTCGCAGGCGTTGAGCGCACGAAAAACCAAGCGGCCGATGCCAAGTCCGATCTGCAGCGTGACACCCGGCGCCCGGAACTTCAGCGGGGCCTCGATGAAGGAGATCGCCAACACCATGCCCACCCATACGAACACCGCGGCAACAGCGACGGCAACAGCTGCGTCCACGGGTGCAGAGCCTACGACAGCAGCCGGGCCAGAACGGCGACGTGGCTGCCGTCCAGATCGCGGGCGGCAGTCACCAGCGTGACCGGACCGCCGCGCAGCATGTCGCGCAACTCGGCCAGCGCCGCGGCACCCTCCTCGGTCTCGAGCTCTGCGGCGTAGCGCGCGGCGAATTCGTCGAATCGCGCGGCCTTGTGTGAATACCACTTACGAAGCTCGGTGGACGGCGCCACCTTCGGTATCCACTTGCCGACTCGCGGGTCGCCCTTGCGGAAACCCCGCGGCCACAGCCGATCGACGAGCACCCGCTCACCGTCGTCGGGACCAGGATCCTCGTACACGCGCGCAACCCTGATGGGGCGACTGCGGCTCATGCGGTGGAATCGTAGAAGCATGAACATCGATCGGGCCGCAGAATTGCGGCGCTGGCAGGATTCCGGCGCGGTTTGGGAGGTGATCTCCCGGAAGGGCGGCGGCGTGACGGTGGCTCTGTTGCGCTGCGACGGCGGCGAGGAGGTCGACCGGTTCACCTCCGACGATCCCCGTCTGCTGGCCTTCATCGGCGACCGACAGAGTAGTGGGGAGTGACAGTGGATGTGGGCAAGCTGACCTTTGTCCCGGCGAGCGAAGCACCCGAGCTCGTCGCCGAACCCGTGCGGCCACACCTGGACGACGGGCTCTGGGTCAGCCCGATCGATCCCGACCTCGCCGATACCGCGGCGTTCTGCGAGCGCTACGACATCGGCCTGGACATCTCGGCCAACTGTGTCGTCGTCGAGGCGCGGCGCGCCGATCGGGCATGGTTCGCAGCCTGTCTCGTGCTCGCCACCACACGCGCCGATGTCAACGGCATCGTCCGCAAACGCCTTGGCGCCCGTAAGATTTCATTCGCTTCGATGGACAGCGCGGTATCGCTGACCGGGATGGAATATGGCGGCATCACACCCGTCGGCCTGCCCGCGGACTGGCCTGTACTAGTCGACGCGAACGTCGTTGATCAGGAACGCGTGATCATCGGAAGCGGCATTCGCGGGTCGAAACTGCTGGCCGCGACCGAGGTACTGTCGTCACTGCCGAATGCCGAGGTGCTGGCGATCACCAAGGACTAATTCGTCCAACGTGAACCTATGTGCGAAGAATCGGCGGAATTTCGTACATAACCTCACGTTGGCCGGCGGAACCTCGGCGAGCGACGCGTCGTCGTATCGATGTGGCACTCGACTGGCCGTTCCTGGGTACCGAGGCGTTGGCGCGCGGCGCCGTCAACAGGTATCAGCTGAGGACACGCTACGACGCGGTGTTTCGCAACGTGTACGTCCCGAAAGCGCAAGCATTGAGCGCTGCCGACAAGGCGGTCGCCGCGTGGCTGTGGTCGGGACGGCGGGCGACTGTAGCAGGGCTGTCGGCGGCCGCACTGCTCGGTCCGCGGTGGATCGACGCGAAACGACCAGCGGAACTCAATCAACCGAGTCGACACAAGACGAAGGGAATCATCCTGCACAGCGACGAGCTGTGGGACGACGAAAGCTGTTTCGTAAGGGGCGTTCCCGTCACGACAGCGGCGCGAACGGCGTTCGACCTCGGCCGCAGGCGTGGCCAGACGACGGCCGTCATCCGCCTCGATGCGCTCATGCAGGCCACCAATGTCAAACCAACCGAGGGGGTGTCGATCGCCAAACGCCACTGCGGTGCGCGGGGGACGGTGCACTTGTGCGAGGCGTTGAGCTTGGCCGATGCAGGCGCGGAGTCGCCCCAGGAGACACGCACGCGGCTTGTCCTGACGTCTGCCGGTTTACGGCCGCAGCGCACGCAAATCGAGGTGTTCGACGGCTTCGGCGGTTTCGTGCAGCGCATCGATATGGGCTGGGACGACTGGCGGGTCGGCGTCGAATACGACGGCATCCAACATTGGACCGACCCTGACGTACGCAACCGCGATATCGACTGGCAGGCCGAATTGGAAGCGCTCGGTTGGCGCATCGTCCGCGTCAGCGCCGACATGCTGCGCTACCGCCAGGCCTCCATCGTCGAGCGCACCCGCACCGCGCTGCGCGCCGCCGGAGCGCCCGTCTAGCAGCCG
>JBKOYU010000714.1:0-4901 GCA_046725575.1 Actinomycetota bacterium
GTACGACCCGGATACCAGCATGAAACAGATCGATTCAGCCCCACACTTACGCGCCATGCCGGTAGCCGTCCTGATCGGCGACACTCTCCCCACTGACAACACGGCAGATTTTCAGAATGCGGTATTCCGGGCGCTCCGCGAGGCGGATCACCAGTTCGCCGCGAGCATTCCCGGCGCCACACTGACCACCGTGCCCAACACCACCCACTACGTCCAGACTCAACGCCCCGACATTGTCCTCGACGCGATCCGCGACGTCATCGATAGGTCCTGACCCCCGCACACCAACATCGTGCGATGTTGGGATCGGTGAACTCCGAGATCCTCTGGGATGCAAACACACACAAGCACATCTCTGGCATGCCTCATGACAATGGCCGGCTCACGCCCTCGGCGTTACCGGCACCAGGTCGGCGCGGAAATCCCCGCGTCGATCCAGCAACAGATCGCGGAACTTTGCGGCCACGTCAGGCACACCGATCAGGCCGTCGAGGACCCGAGACTTGTTGGCATCGAAGAGCTTCGACTCAACCTCGGGCACCTGCGCGGCGAGCGCCGCGGTGGCCGTAGTGGGCTGGCTGCCGGCGATGCCGCCGGTGGCGAACAACGTGGCCAGCCTCATCTTGGCGGGCACGTAGCGCGGCGGCGCGGTCGCGTAGCTCAGCCAGATCCACCCGTTCGGCGTTGATCAGCGGCTCGGCGGGTCCGACTGGGACAGCGCGATGGTGGACCAGATTTTCTCCAATGTGGGCCCGTTCGCCGTTTGCCGGCGGATTTGCTCTGGTGGCGACTTGCTTGGCGACGAGACCGCCCCTTTGAACCGTCGATGTAGTTTCGACTCCGACGTCGCACGCCCGGCCCATACTTCGGTCATGAAGACCTCGGCACCCCTCGCCAATCTCATCACCCTCGGCGCGCGCGATTTCTCCAGCCTCCGCGACTTCTACCGGAACCTCGGCTGGCCACAGATCATCGACGACGGCCAGTTCGCGGCGTTCGAACTTCGCGGCATCGTCCTCGCGCTGTTTCCCATCAACCAGCTCGCCCGCGACGGAAACGCTGAACCCGAGCCCGGCACCGGCGGCATCCGCTTCACCATCGGAATGATGGTCGACACCCCCGAAGAGGTCGACCGGCTGACAGAGCAGATGCGCCACGCTGGGGCGCGCGTGACCAAGGAGCCAGTCGACGCGGAGTTCTTCACCGGCCGTTCGGCTTATCTCTGCGACCCGGAGGGCAACTACTTCGAGATCACTTGGGCCGACGAGCCGGACAACCCAGTCCTCGCAGCAACACGCCGCGCCGCCGGGGCCTGAGCCGCCCTGGTCCCGATCCCCTGCCGTAACGCGCTCGGCCTCAGCCATAGCGGACACAGTCAGCGCGGTTCATCAATAGCCCTGCGCCACAGGCACATCCGTCACAGTGATGCATTAGGGACGTACGCGGAATGGGCGGAGGGTGGTCGATTGCCGGCTGCATGGGCTGGCCGTCGGGGCACCGTCCGGCACGCCGAAAGCGTTCTTCGCGAACAGGTCGCGGCGCGGCGACGAGAAAACCACTTCAGCGCAGAATCAGTGAGAAATTAGTCAGCCAGCGCAGAAAGAGTGAGAAAAGCGAAGATACGTTGAGAAGGGACAATCGTCGGACAGGTAGCAGTCATTAAATAGCCTGTGCCGCAACGTAACTCGCAGCAGGTGGCTGGTACCGGTGCGTGCTCGAGAGGTGCGAGTTGTGCGGCAAGCGCCGTGATTCCGACGGTGTGCGCTATCTGGGGGAGTGGCGGAAAGGAGCTGCGGCCCGGACCGGGTTCACGGGACGAAACCACTGGGCAAAAGTGGTGCTGATCACCGACCAGGGCGGGGGAGGAGAATACGGGTGTGGGTGAGGTCTCCGTGGTCGGTTGCGTCGGCTCGTTGATTGTGGCGACCCGCGGTGACGCAGGGGCCGGCGAGGTCCTGATCAACGTGAGGGGATCCAAGGAGGCTTATCTTGCATGGTCGGCCCAGCCGCTGGCGAGGGGCACGACGGTGCTGGTGATCGACACTCGTGGCCCGCGCACGGTTGTGGTGGAGCCATGGTCGGGCTTGGATAGCTGACGAGAACACCTGCGACACATAACACGAATCTGCAAGGAGCCCAACATGTTCGGTTATAGAGTACCCGCACCCGACGCAGCGATGCTGATCTCTGGAGGCCGGGCTCCGGGCAACGCTCCGTTCCGTGTGGTCACGGGTCACGGCGCCTTCATCATGCCGTTCTTCCGCAAGGTGCGGTTTCTCACGTTGGCGATGTGCGAGGCCGAGGTCGCCGAAAAGTGCGTCACCCAGCAGGGAATCACCCTCAACGTGCGAGCGGTGATCGCCTTCAAAGTGGGCAATGACGACGAAAGCATCGTGTCGGCCGGGCAACGATTCCTGTCCGACCAAGAACAGATGTCGGTGCTGACCGGGCGGATCTTCGCCGGTCACCTGCGCTCCATCATTGGTTCGATGACCGTCGAGCAGATCATCAAAGAGCGGCAGAAGCTGGCCACCGAGGTCCTCGACGGGTCCAAGCAAGAGATGGCCAAGATCGGGCTGACCGTCGACGCCCTGCAGATCCAGTCCATCGACGACGGCCAGCTCGGCTACATCCTCGCGATGTCCGCACCACACAACGCCGCTATCCAGCAGCAAGCCCAGATCGCCCAGGCGCAGGCCAACCAGGCCGCCGCCGAGGCCGAGCAGGAGTCCCAACGAAACCAGGCCGAATACGCCCGCCAGACCGCGATCGTGCAGGCCCAATACAAGGCGGAAGTCGACAAGGCGCAGGCCCAGGCCGCCCAGGCCGGACCGCTCGCCGAGGCCCAAGCCCAGCGCGAAGTGCTCGAGATGCGCACCGAACTGGCTCAGCGCGCCGCCGAACTCCGTCAGCAAGAGCTCGTCTCGGAGGTCGTCAAGCCGGCCGAGGCGGAGGCTGAACGCGTCCGGATCCTTGCGCTCGCCGACGCGGAGAAGATGAAGATCCAGGCCGAGGCGGCGGCCTCGCACAACCGGGTGGCCTTGGACCGCATGCTGATCGACCAACTGCCTGAAATCGTCAAGCAAGCCGCCCAAGGTTTGTCAGGGGCCAACCTGACGGTCCTCAACGGCGCCGACGGGCTCGGCGAGATAGCCACCGGCCTAGTAGGACAGGGCCTGGCAATCTTCGATTCGCTGCGCGGCGGGCTGGCTCAACACGGCTCCGGTGACGGGCCGGGTGAGCTCGAAGCCCCCGCGTCCCGCGATGGCCGCTGACACCCGGCCTTGGTGACCCGAGGTGCGCCGGACTGGTTCGTGATGGCGTTGCCTACGCCGGAAGTGCTGATGGTGTCGGCACTTTCGATGCCGACCTGATTGCTGGCGCAGTGGCCGGTGGTCCTACGTCCTCGCCGGTCGGCGCCGTCCAAGGACCGCGGCGGCCACCAATACGATGGTGAGCGCCTCGGCGATCACGCTGAGCACGGCGTACGGCGATGGGCTCCAAGCGCGCTCGGTGAACCCGAAGAGCCCCACCGTGCGCGAGAGCGCGAACGCGATCAGCGCGCCGATCGAGAGCACGCCGCCGGCCCAGCTGAACCACTCGGGTGCGCCCACGAGGATCAGCACGGCCAGCGCACAAAATACGCTGGCCTGCATGAGGAACCCGGTCCCCACGGTGGGATGTGCCGGTAGCCGCCGTCGACGTACAGGTAGGCGTGGATGACGCCGCTGACCGCCAGCGTGGCGGCGATGCCGAAGCGGACCGCGAGCCGGGTCGGCAGGCTGGTCGTTGCTGTGGATGTCATTGCAGTTTCTGCTCTTTCAGCGCGAGGGTCTCCTGGCCCTTGGTGTAGCTGACCTCGCGGATGCCCAGCGCGTCGTGCAGTGGCCCTGCGGGCAGCGTCACCGGCTTGGGCGCCGGGCCGTCGCCGGGGCGCGGCAGAGGGTAGGCCGTGGTGGTGGCGCTGTAGAACGTCACGTTGCCTTCGGTCTTGGAAAACAGTTGGTGCACATGGCCGTTGAGACAGGTCACCGACGAGAAGCGTTTCAAGTAGCTCAGCGCCTGCGCCGCGTCCTCGGTGCCCCAGCCCCAGTCCGGATACATGGCGAACAACGGGATGTGGCTGAACACGATGATCGGGGTGTCGGCCGACAGGCCCGCCACGTCCTTTTCGATGAACTCGAGCTGATCGGTTCCGAGGTGACCGAGCTTCTGCAGATGCAGCGTGTTGACCAGCGCGATCACGTGCACCCCGGCGACATCGAAGCTGTACCAGCCCTCGCCGCGGGTGCCGGCGCCGAACGCCGCGCGGTACTTCTGGCCGGCGTCGTCGGTGGAGTCGTGTTCGCCCGGCACGGTGAAGATGTGTGGGGGTGTTCAGCCCGGTCAGCATCTGCTTGACCTGATCGAACTGTTCCGGGGTGGCCAGATGGGTGAGATCTCCGGTGTGGATCACGAAGTCCGCAAGGCCGCTCGGCGCGACGGGCCAGTAGTTCGGCGGACAGGGGCGGAGGGGCCAGAGTCGTGCGGCAGCAGGTGGCCATGAGGGTAACCCTCCTCCCAATCTATCTATTGGTACATCAATCCCCGACGCCGGTCGGCGTGTGACGCACGAGCTGGCCCGTGGTCGTCATCGCGTCAGCACCACACCCAGCGCGTGCACAAGGAGTTCGATCATGAAGAAGTTCACCGTTCCCACCGCCATGGTCGGCACTCTCGCAGCCACCGCCCTGGGATTGGCCGGTGCGGCTGCAGCGGCGCCCACCGGATCCTCATCGGCTGCCGAGGTCGTCAGTGGCCTGCAAGCCCAGGGCTACAGCGTGCAAATCAACGGGATCGCGGATGTCCCGCTGTCGGAGTGCACGGTTACCGGTGTCCACGGACTGTCCAATACAGATGCG